>JALERC010000050.1 GCA_022763805.1 Mycoplasmatota bacterium
TTCTTGGCATTAACATCATATATATCATCTTCCTTTCAAATTGCGTAGAGCCTTTTTAGGTAGCGCATAATTAGTTATTAATACCTGTAAGATTATTTTCTCCTACATATTAGTTATACCACTTTTAATTAGCACTGTCAATATGTGAGTGCTAATTAATTTATTTTTTTTACAAAAATTATTTTCATTAAAGTTTACATCATGAAAAAAGAATGTTTATCTCTTTGCTTAAACTTCTTATATATTAAACTCCTTAACAAATTGTAATTTGTCATTTAGTTTTTATGTAATATAGTTTTTCTCATGAAGATAATTTTTTTCTTTATTCTTGTTAGGTTTGATTACTACTGCTAAAACATCATTTTGAGTTAAATCAAGGTTAAAATTATTTTTTATTGCACTTAAATCATAATATAATTGATTAGTATAATAATTTTTAATAATACCAAACTCATTTATATTCTTAAATGGTTCTATTTTTCTTAAATATTTAAGTATATCTTTATTAACATTATTAGGCATTTCAAATAAATTCTCAGAAAATAAATTAAGTAATGACCTTGCCATTGCAATATTTTGTGTTCTTAATGAAATTAAATCAGAATTTACTTGTTTAAATGCGTTTTTTATAATCTCTTGTGAGATGTTTTTTCCTTGATATTTTTTATCAATTACCATACCAGATAAATAAAGCATTGTTACTATTTCATCTTCTAAAATTAATTTATAGTTCTCAAAAACTCCAAAACCTGATAAATTATTTTGTTCATCAACCAATAATTTTAAAATTAAATTTTCTTATCCAAATAAATGATCATAAACATCTAGATATTCTACTGGAAATGATACATTATTACATATTTTATAAGCTTTATTAGTAATATCTTTTTTATTTAAAATTTTATTATAATCTATTATTTTCATATTCATTCCCCTCTATTATAAAATTCAATAATTTTTATATATAATTGTTCTGTTTCTTTTAACGAATTAAAAGTAATATACTCATTTTTTTGATGAGATGTATCAGGACCTGGTCCTAATATTATAAAATTTTTATCAATATATGATCCTTCTGTTAAATAACATTTAGTTTGTTTTTTAGAAGATATATTTTCTAAAAAACTTATATCATTTCTATTAATCTTGGGTGGTATATTTTGTTTAATAATTAATTTTGAATTATAATTTTTTAATATTTGTTTTATTTTTTTTATTATAGTTTCTAGTTGTTCTTCTTTTGCTACTCTAAAATCTATACTTATTTCACATTTACCAGCCACTGAATTAACTGATTCTCCACCTTTTATCATACCAATATTCATTGTTGTATATGGAACTTCAAAGTCTTCAACTTTATCATTCATCAATTTATTTTCATAATAATTCTTCATTTCATCAATAAATTTAATACATTCATATATTGCATTAATTCCTTTATTTGGAGTCGAAGAATGGCATTTTATTCCATAAAACTCTACTTTTAATTCTAAAACTCCTTTAGTCCCATATATCGGTATATTATTTGTAGGTTCACCAATAATTATATTTTCTGGAACAATTTTTTTTCTTATAGTTTTTATTCCGTTAAAACTAATTTCTTCATCGTTAGTAAAATACAATGCTATTTTATTTTTCTTTAAATCTAATTTAGAAATAGCTGACAATATAGAAGCTATTCCACCTTTCATATCACATGTTCCTAAACCTATTAATTTGTCATTTTTTTCTTGAAGTTCAAAAGGATCTCCATCCCATGACTCATAGTCTACTGTGTCAGTATGTCCAATAAAACCAACATTTGGATTATCACTATTATAAGCAATTAAACATTTCTCAATTCTTTCAACAGTGAAATTGTAATTATTTAGATAACTTTCAATAAAATCCATAATTTCTTTATTTTGATTATCTCTAATAGTGTTATAACTTATTAACTTTTTCAATATTTCTTTTATATCCATTTTATTATTCCTTTCTTTTTATTATTTTTTACATTGCTTCCTGTCTTAAAAGAATATCTACTATATTATTAAACAAAAAAGAATACAGTTTATAATTTAAAACCTGTATTCTTCTTTAACAATCATTTATTTATATTATTCATACAGGTATAAGCAATGCAAAAATCACTTATACCTATAATCGAATCTATTTTCGATGTGTATAAGTGTTACCTATATGATGCCAAGTACAACTAATTATAAATTTTTTCATATAAATAACATCCTTTCTTTTTATTATATGTATCATCTACTTGCTGATGTCATAATATTAGCATATATTTTTCAAGCAGTCAACTAACGTTATATTTTTAATATTATTTGCTTTATGGTTTATATCAAAAATTAATAAAAAACAGGATTTTGTCCTGTTTTAACTGTTATTAAGTTCTATTTTTATTTCTTCAATTATATGTCCAATATTTCCTTCACCAGCATATTTAGTCATATCAAAGAAATTATCATTTACATCTACCCATTCAAGTTTATTAATTTCTTCTACTAAATCTACTTCTTTATTTAATACTCCATAATAAACTTCTAATAATTTATCAAACGAAACATATTCTATATTCATAAAATGCTTTAATTCTACATCATTTTTACTAATATTAGTTTCTTCAAACAATTCTCTATGTGCTTCATTTAAACCATCATTTTCTTTTTCTATTTTGCCACCAACTAAATTATACATTCCAATATATGGTTCTTTAGTTCTTTTACACATTAATGTGTGTTTTAAATTTTTATCAAATACTACTATTACATTATACTTCTTCATATTATCACACCTTTATATTTTTAAATATTTCTATATTACCTTTATAACTTAACGGAGATATAGGACTAGGATGATAAATAGGTATTACTGTATATCCATTAACATCAAATTCTTTACCAACAACATCACTAAACTTTTTATATTCAATATTTAAAATATATTTTGTTGCTGCATCTTCTAAAGATAACACTACTTTTGGTTTTATTATATTAAGTTGTCTAAATAAATATTTTTTACAGTTTTCACTACATTTATTTAAATATTTTCTATCTTTTGGATAACACTTAATTGCCTCTAAAAAATATGTATCTTCGATTTTTATATTAATTTCATCTAACAGCTTTTGCAGTACAACACCTGAAGGTAGTAATTTATGATTTATATCATACCATGCAATACCACTTTTTCTCCAACCATTATTAGCAGGTGTTTCACCAAGAATCACGATATCATTTCTTGTACCTACCTATTAGGAAATTTTTTAATCATGTTACTACATAAATTACATTTATATATCTCTTTATCAATTAGTGATAATTTTAATTTACTTTTTAATAAATTATATCTAAATAATGTATCACTATCATTAATTATTTCATTTCTTTCCTTTTCAACCTTCCCAGAATAATCAATTTTTTTACTGAATTGACTTGCAGTTAAATCAACAACTTTATCGTCAATAACATTAAAATAATGACCTATACCATCAACTTTTATTTTGTATATTTTTCCACCAAAGTAATCATTTATTATAAGAGCTACAATTGCACAATGACCTAATGTTTTATTATTATCATTCCAGTTATCTCTACATTTAGGATAACATGTTTCTTTTGAATAAATATTTAACAATTTTTTTTCAATTTTCTCAATTTCCATCATACCACCTCTTTTATGAAAGTTAGACTCCAATCACCATTTACTAAATGCTATACCGTTTTTTTCTATGTTATATATTTTTGTCAAAAATGTGTAATTAGTAAAAACTTGTTTTGCCCTTATTTTATAGGATTTTATGTTAATGTGAGACTAAATTGTCATCAACCAGTTAATATTTGTTTTGTTTCCGTTCATAAGATCACTACTTAAAGGTTTAAATCAATAAGATTATATCACAAAAAAACATTAAATAAATGTATTATTTATAAAAAAAGCAGATAATATCTACTTTAAATTATATGATTTATCTACAAGACTATTAATTTCATTTTTTTTTCAAAAATATGAAATTCAATTTTATATTCTAATTCAGATTATTATTCCTACTATATTTTCTTATTATCTAAATTATTAACAAATAATAAATTATTGATATTTTTTTAATACTAATTGTCTCTTTTCAGAAATAAAATTATCATCATTTATAACTCTAATTTCTTCATTATTTAAAGGTTCTACTTTTATGTTTTGTTTATATAAATTCTTTTTTTCTTCATCTAATTCTTTAGAAATATCTTCGTATTCTCTTGCAAATAATTTATTATCTTGAAAAAGATTACTATAAACCACTAAATTTTTTGAAGAAGATAAGTCATTATCTCCTGTATATGTTATTAAATTTGAATTAATATCTTTTCCATCAACCCCTATTTGTTCTATTCTATAAATATTTTTTTCAAGCAAATTATTTCCTTTAAAATGTTTGCATAGCATACCTATTTTATATATCATATTTTACTCCTTTAATCACTATATACATCATAAACACCAATCTCGTCTATTTTTTTCTTGTTCTTCTTAGTAAAAGAAATTATATCTTTTGGAATTTGCCAATTATCTTCATTATTTCTAATTAAATACATTACGTTTTTATTATTATTAATTTCATTGGTT
>JALERC010000064.1 GCA_022763805.1 Mycoplasmatota bacterium
TTTTTTATTTATTAAACAAATACTTATTATATACATAACAAATGATATTATAGAAATTGGTAATAAAAACATAAAATTCATACCTAAATCTACTATATCACTAATACATAAATAAGAACTTATTAAATTAAATATAATATATATAATTATAATCTTTCTTAATTTTTTTAAATCATAATTCTTTTTAAAAATTCTTGTTAAAAAGAATATAGACATAATTAATAGTAAAAATACATTACTATATACTGCACCTTTTAACATAGCCACTTTCCGTCTTCCTATATATCTATCTTCATATAAATTATATCATATAACTTGAAAAAATTATATACAATTATTTACATGTAATAGATCCTTTAATATCATTATAATTTATTCTTAAAATTAATTTTTTCTATTAACATTTTGATATATAAAGCAATTATAGTTACCGTACATACTATTATTATAACTGAAGGTGTTCCTCCCAAACCAAAGGCATCAAATCTAAATATTGTGAAAATAAGACCAACAATTACAGATAATAAAAATGTAAATCCAAATCCAAAAACAAATAATAATACAAAAGGAAATAATAGATAATAAATAAAATATTTTAATATATTGTTTTTAATTTCTATGTTTAATAATTTGTTTACACAAAATACACAAGGAATACTTGTTAAAAATGCAACTATAGAACTAATAAAAATTAATCCTTTTATTGCGCTACTTTCTTTAAATAATATAACATTTAATAAAACTAATACTACGAATAAGTATAATAAACAATTCTTTATAATCTTTTTCATGATTCACTACTTTCTATTTTAATATAAACCCATCCATTAATATTCTCACCTTTTCCAGTTGAATATCCACGTTTTAAATCCATTCTCATAGAATAATTTATTGGATTATTTTTATTATCTATATATAAACACCCAAATTTATATCTATCATTGTAATCATCTTCATTATTTCCATAATTATAATGTTCTTCTGGAAATGCTTTTTCTTTATGAGTGATAGTTAGTTCATTAATATTAAAATTTACTTCTAACTTTTCTATATTTTCATAATTTTTTAAATATGATAACTTTTCAGCTATTTGTCTTCTTATTTGTTCATTATTATTTCTTGTATAAAATTCAATTGATAATGCGTCAACTTTTAATATTTCGTCTATAAATTTACTAATATTTTCTTTGTTAATTATACTATTAAATCTTTCTTGCAATACATAATTAATAATATTATCATCACCGCAATAACTACCATAATAAGATTTCTCAAATTCAATATAATCAAATTTAATACCTGTTTTATCATAAAAGTAGTCTATAATTAATTCATTTATATCACTTAGTTGATAATTGTCAGATAAAATTCCTTTTCTATCAACTACAGTTATTTTTTCATTATTATATTCAAACAAACCAATATAAGGTATATTACTATCATATCCATTTCCAAAAAAATCAGTATGATTATTATAATCCTCTTCTCTATAATATATACAATTATCAAAACTTACATTTATATTGTATTTTTTATTAATAAAATTGACCATTTTTGAGATTTCTTCTGTTCTTTTCTCATCATATTTTTTAAGTTTTTCTTTTGTTTCAAAGTAGTCTAATCCAATATCAGTAATAAAAAATATAACAAACAATAATAATAAAACTAAAAATGGTAAAAATATAGCTTTTATTTTTTCTTTTTTTTCTAATTTTCTTTTCATAACATAAGAACTTCTTTTTTTAAAAATAATCAAAATTATACGAACAATAAATATCAAAAATACAAGTAATAATGTAATTAAAAAGTACCATAAATTAAATAGATAGCTTTTTATTACATAAGAATTAAAAATTGACAAAACCGTATATAATATAATACATACTAAAGAAAAAAAATTAAAAGAAAAAAACATTATGATATCTTTATTATCACGATTATTAAATGATTTCTTAAAATATAATATATTTAAAAAAACAATAACTATAAATAATATCAGCATAACTACCTCCTTATTTTATTTTAACATAAAAAAAAAGAATTTATCTACTAAATCCTTTTTCAACTTCATCTGGAAAAGAATAACTAGCTTTTGTAATTTCAATTAAATTAGGATCTATATCATAATCAATATATTTACCATTACTAAATGTTCTTCTATATTTTCCTTCATTCGTTAATTCTATATCATATTTATTAATATTTTTCTTTTCAATATTTTTATAAATATATTCAACTGTAACTTGTTTATCAATATTTAATAATTCACTATTAAAATAGTGTTTAACAACATTAATTTTTTCAATATTATTTTCATGATAAAATTCTGACTGTAAATTATTTGTAAGTCTAAGTGAGTCCATGTATGCAAGCATTAACTTATCTTCATCTATTTTTCTATTAAACTTACTTTCATAGTATATTCTAATATAAGTATCAATTACAGGTGATACTCTTCTTTTAGTTTCTAAAGCATCTATTTTTTCTTCTCTATTATTACTTGTCATTAATGTAGTATCACATCTTGCTTCATCATCTAATAAAGATATAAATTTTTGTGCATCTTTCTTAGTACCACAAATACTAGATAATTCTTCAAGTACCATATCAATATTATTACCAAAAAAAGATTCCTTAACTTTTTCCGGACCTATTAATTCACACATAATTCTAGCATATGTTTGACCTTTATTATATGTATCTGAATATGTATTTAAATATTCTTCAGCCATTAATTCATTAACACCTTCAGTTAATGCCAAACCAAGATTACCTTTTGAAACATATCCTTTATTACTAATAGCATGCATTACCTCATGAAAAACAACTTTTTTAGTTATTATATCATTATCCATTTTATCACTATAAAAAATAGTAATCTTGTCAAATGCTTTAGTATAATATCCTTTTACCCTATTTGACATTTTATGATTTTCTTGATTATCTTTATCATATATGATTCTTAAATTTATTAAATTCTTTTTTATTTCAGACATATTAAAATATTTTTCATTTTCTTCAAAAAAATGATTCATAGATAATATAAATTCTTTATCTTCATTTGATAATCTAGTATTTTTATCAATATATGACATAATTATTTTATGATCTCTTTCATCAGTTGTATATATATCCTTTATTGCTTCAATATTTTGTAAAAACGATCTATCTAGATTTATTGTTTTTAATCCTGTAAATGAAATGTTTGCAGCAATTATAACAGCTATTGTAACATTACCTATTTTTACAACTTTCTTAGTAACATTACGTGCTAATTCTAATTTATCATTATTACCATTATATAATATATCTATTTCCGAATTATATATTGAATCAAAATATTTTTGTAAATTATTATCAACTGGTTCATATCTATTATTTCTTAATTCATAAAAATATCTTCTATTATCATTCAAATCAAATACTGTTTTATACTCAATTCCTTTATGAAAAATAGATGCATATTCTATAAAGTCAGGTTTTAATTCTTTTGTAGAAAGTTCTTGATAGACTTTATTAACTAATTCAAATTCTTCTTGATTAAAAATTTGTTTTAAATCCTGACCATCTAAATATGCAGCATATACATTTTTTTCATTATCTATGTATAATATATATTTTTTATTATCATAATCAAATTCTGCTATAATTTTACATAAAACATATTCATTATTATGGTTTATTGCTGTAAACTCTGTCATATAAATCTTCCTTCCCTATTTTAAATTATATCAAAAAAAAAAGATATTTAATATATCTTTCCATTCATTTTTCTTGTTTCATCAGTAATAATATTTGTCATAGATTTTCGTAAAACATACTCTGGTATAGTATCATATTCCATTGTTTCACCATTAGAAAGTTTATATATATATTTACCATTAGGCTGTAACTTGAAATCAGCCTTATTAGCTCTTATAGCTATACCTGGTTCATAAAAATATTTTACCATTGCTAAATTAGATACTAATTTAGAATTTACATAATACTTACTTACTTCAGTATAAAAAGTATTATCTTTTTTGTAATATTCATAATTAGCCCTATTGCCTTTTCTAATTTGATCTAAATAAGAGCACATCAATTTATCATATTCCATAGGATATCCTTTAGCATTTTCAAAGAATTTAGCATATAAAGAATCAATAGAATCTCTTGTATGATTAATTACTTTATTATCTTTATATGCATCAGCCCCAAGTAATGTTTCATAATATTGCTCATCATTAATTAATCGAATTAAGTTAATAGCATCTTCTTCTTCACCATATTCACATAATTTATTAACTAAAATATTATAATCATGTCCAAAATATGATTCTAATATAGTATCCTTACCAACTATTTCAAATAACATTTTTACATATGTTTGTTGTTTATGATAACTACCGGTATATGGCTTATTAGTTAATGTAGTCATATATTCACTAGTAATTAAAGATGTAATACCTTCAGTTAATGCTGTACCATCTGGAAAATCATAAGCTACTCCTCCCCTTGATAGAGCATGTAAGTATTCATGAAAGGAAACTTCAAGATTATTAGAATTCAATTCATTACTATTAAATATTACAATTTTATTATCTTCTAAAAAATATTGCCCAGAAGTATTATTATTAGCCCCATATTCTTCTTGGTTATCTTTATCATAAATAACAATTAAATCTGGTAATACATTTTTAAGATAGTTATAGTCCATATATTTGTAATTATCATTATATAATTCTTTTAATGATAAATAAAACGATTTATCTTTAATATCTAATATTTCATTTTTCTTTATTAAATCATTTATATCATTAACGTTTTCAACCGGTTCATAAAAATTAATACCTGTTATATCAGTTATTTTATCTTGTACTAATGTCATATCATTTAATAATATATTTGTAATTACACTTAAAGATATTGTTAAACCTGATAATGTAATAGTTAATCTTCTATATTTATTATTATATGGTTTATAATTTTGTGTATTACTACTATCAGATAGACTTATTAATTCACTATTAAATCTTTTATTAAAGTATTCAAGAACTTCTCCGTGAGCTTCTACATATTTTCCATTTATATATTCAAAGAAATATCTTTTTTTATCATATTTATCAAATATCATTTTATAATTCTTTCCATTATAAAATGTATATCCATAATCATAAAATTCATGTTTAAATTCGTTTATTTTAAGTGCATTATAAACACTCATCAACAAATCGAATTCTTCTTTATTTTCAATGTTTTTAATAGTTTTAGTTTCATAATATCCAACATACATATTAATCATATCTGTATAAAATAAATAATGTCTACCATTTAAATCAAATGTAGCAACAACATTAAATTCAGTATCTTGACCATTAATATTTTTACCACTAAATACTTTTTCTTTCACAAACAACATCTCCTATTATAATAATTATAACACAAAAAAAAGATTTATTTAATAAATCTTTTTTGTTCTGTTTTTAAATCGAAATCCTTGAAATATTGTCTTAAAAAATAATCTTTATCTAATTGATTATCAAATAATAGATTAGAAAGTTCTAAAGCTTCTTTAATATTCATTAATTCATATGTTTCAATATTAATATTATTACTATGAATTTTATTAAACTTATCTAATAAAAATTCATAATCAAAATTGTTACTACTACAATAATTAATTAATTTTATAATAAAATTAACATTGTTTTGCCATATTACTTCTTCAACTGTACCATTAGGGCTTCTAAATTCTATAGTATTTTTTTCTTTATGCATATTAGTAAGATTAATATTAGCAAAATTAAGTCCATACCCTTTTCTGTCATTATTTCTATAAATAAAATTTCTTACATCATCTAAACAATTAAAATTAATAATATTGTTTTTTTCAACTAATATTTTATATGCGAATGGTTTAGCATATCTTGAAGCATTTGATCTTAATTTTGAATTTTCACCAGCTAAAAATCTATAAATTATTGGTTCATATACAGCATATAAAATTAAAAAATTTCTGTAAGATTCATAATTATTTTTAAATTCTTGAATTCCAACATGAACATGTCCACCAGTTCTATTTGTACAAGAAGCATTATTCTTTTTAAGAATATTACATATTTCTTTTAATTCATTCCATGTATCTTTTGAATCATCACATATAGGTGAAGTAACTTCACCGCCATATTTTGTGATTCCAATTCTTTTCGTTACAGAAATATCGTCTATAATTTGCCAATCATCTATATTTTCTAATTTTTTTTGAATTTCATTATATTTAGCATTTTCAAATTCTATTTCCATACCAAATGTTGTTGATCTATTAAAATTTAATTTATCTCTATATTCTAATAACATTTGTGATAAATAATTTAAATATTCAATTAATTGCTGTCCTTTTAAATTATTCATTGTTATCACCTTTTAATAATTCATAATTCTTTTTTTTCATTTCTAATTTTTTTCTATATAGTTTTATATCTTTTTTATATACATATGAATATTCATTTTCTATATTTTGTAAATCATCCGGATTTGTAGCAAATTTTGTTCTTTGAACAATTCTATCGACAATAAGTAGAATAAGCATTAAAATTGCCGTTGATGTCAAATTTAATTCTGTTTCTTCTTCTATAACTCTAAATTGTTCTTTTATTTTATCATAAAATAAGATTGAAATTTTATTATTATTTTTATCTATATTATCTACTTTTTCCAATTCAATATTTATTAATTTTAAATCATTTATGTTATTTATATCATTTATACTTTGTGCTTTATAATAGTATACTTCTCTTTCGTAATGAGTGCCATTTTTATAATAAGGTTTTTCTATTTTTATGAAACATTGTTCTTTCATATCTGAATATTCTTCATATTTTTCTTCAGTTTTAGTATTTGTTACATCATAATTATATTCTTTATAATTATCCATTATAAATGGATAACCTAAACCTAATGTTTTAAAAAGCGGGAATGATAATGCTGTTGTGATATATATTGGTATTAATGATTTTTGAACTACTTTAAATTTTTTTAAATTTTTCTTAAAAAATATTTTTATGTTACGAATTTTATAATATTTAATTATATTTTCAGTTTCTTTTATATCGTTTTCAAAATCCTTTAAATTCATAATTTACACTTCTTCCTATTTTGTAAATTTTTTAGATTCTACAAATCGAATCATGACTTTTAATCACCTTAATTAATTTTTTTCTAATGCTCGTCCAATAGTTAGTTAAATATTATATAATATAAAAATAAAAAGTCAAATTAAAAAGAACAATTTTATTGTTCTTTTATAGGTATATTAGAAATTATATAATTTGTTTTTTGATTGTTAAATAGTTTAATTAAATCTTTATAATTTAACTTCATTGTTTTTGTATTTACTAATGGATGAACAAGAATATCTTTATCTATCATATCTTCATCTAATATTACTATTACTTCTTTTTCTTTATCATTAACAACAGCAAGTGGTGTAACAGCACCTGATGTTATTTTTAATATATTCATTAACTCATCTTCTTTACAGAAAGATAATTTATTTAAGTTTAGATTTTCTTTTAAGGCTTTTAAATCAACTCTTTTATCTTCATCAACTACAATTAAATATCTGTTGTCAAATCTATCTTTTGCAAAAAGATTTTTTAATTGCATACCTTCTAAGTGTTCATCTAATTTCTTAATATCTTCCATCGTAAATACTGCTTCATGTTCTACTTCTTCATAACTAATTTCTAATTTTTTTAAAATTTCATATAAATCTACCATAAAACCTCCTCTACTAAAAAAGAGATTAATTAATCTCTTCTATCATTAAGCATAATTATTAATCTTAATAGTTGAAGTAAAGAGTTTAACACACCTGCAACATATGTAAATGCAGCAGATTTAAGCATATTAGAAACTCCTTTATATTCTTCCCTATCAATCAATTGTAAATTTGTTAATTCTTCTTTTGCACGTTTTGATGCATCAAATTCAACTGGTAATGTAACTAATTGAAATAATAAAGATGCAAGAAGCATAAAAATACTTATTTTTAAGTATCCTGTTACTCCAGCAAATACAGAAATAATTAAAACTACATATCCTAATTTATTAACTAAATTAACAAATGGTACTAATGCTGCTCTTATACGCATAAAGCTATAACCAACTTTATCTTGAATAGCATGTCCACATTCATGAGCTGCTACACTTATCGCTGCTATAGTTTGACCATTATATATATCAGATGAAAGTTTAACAACTTTTCTAGTAGGATCATAATGATCTGTTAAATTACCTTTTGTTTCAACTACATAGATATTAGTAAGTCCATTTTTTTCTAAAACCCTTCTCGCAGCTTCAGCTCCTGTCATACCTTTTTTATTTCTAATTTTTTTATATTTATTATAATTACCGCTTATATTAGCTTGTGCGTAAACAGTAAGTATAAAACCAATTAGAAGTAAAATCATAGTTAACGAATTTTCCATTCCATACATCATTTTATCTCCTTCTTTCTAGATATATTATATCACATAGACGATGTAATTCTACTTAATTGTTTTATTTTTTTAGTAGAATTAACAAATAACAATACTAGGAAAACTAAATAAAAAATTAATCCTGTAGTAGATTGAGTAAATAAACAAAAATTAAATATTGTGTGTAATGTTGTTGGTATAATAATACTTAAAAATAGATTTTTATTTCTTATATCATTATTACCATTAATTGTAGCTTGTTTTGCTAGACCTAAATAATAACCCATGGTGATACCAAAATAAGCATGTCCAGGTACAGAACAAATAGATCTTACTAAAGCAACCCATAATCCACCATTAACAACATATAATACATTTTCAATTGTTGCAAATCCCAAACTTATAAATACTGAATATACAATAGCATCATATATATAATCAAAATTTTTACTATTCCATGCAACAAGTTTGAATGTTAACCATTTACATCCTTCTTCTATTAATGCTACACTTAAAAACATTGATATAAATAATTCTAAACCAGATAATGTTTTTAAATCTTGTGCTAAAAAAGGAACTATGGATTGTAATACTCCAGTTAATAGTATTACTATTGCTGACAAAGCAACACCTAATGCGAATAATTTTCTTAAAAATTTAACTGGTTCCTTTTCTACAATATCATTCTTATATATTATTGTTCCA
Source organism: Mycoplasmatota bacterium (assembly GCA_022763805.1). Classification (GTDB taxonomy): domain Bacteria; phylum Bacillota_I; class Bacilli_A; order RF39; family UBA660; genus CAJGDV01. Next base: position 9,168 of record JALERC010000064.1, read on the forward strand.
ATAAAAACAGATGGTAAAACTGCTAATATTATCAACATTATTGTTAGATTCATGTCCTCACCTTTTTTACCCTTCTTAAATAATTATATCACAAAAAAACAGATATAAAAATATCTGTTAAATAATTAAAATCTATTCATATATTTGTTACATCCACATTCATTATTTATTACTTGATTTTCTTCTGAACATGAGTATTGTGGTGTATAAGTATGATTATATATATGTCTTCTTATAACATGTGTATGCATAGGTATTATATGTGGTACTTCATGATATATATTTTCTTCTACACAATTAGTTACCGTTGGTTCTGTTATAGGACACTCTTGAATTTTTGGTTGGCAACATTTTCCTTGATTAAACATATTATTCCTCCTAACTATAGTATATTATGAATTATACTGTATATCTTGTATGTTATATGCCTTAAAAAAGTATTTACTTTTTAAGGTAAATACTTTTTTCTAACCATTTTTTAAGTTTTTTTGAATCTTGATAATAATCTAAATGTTTATCATTTTCAGCATCTAAATAATCAATTACTTTTCCATCACTTATTATAACTATAGATGGACCATATTCCAAAGTATCAGATATAAAAGTTTTTTGCATTTCTTTAAATGATAAAGAATACATACTTATTTTATTATCATCCATAAATTCTTTAAATATTTTATCACATGGAACTTTTAGTGCACAAAAATCATTGTAAACAAATACTAAATATGAACCATCTTTTTTTATATCTTTACTTGTTATTTCTATAAGTTCATTATTACCATAATATTTGTCATCCAAATATATGCGTTCTTTTTTTCCACATCCCGTGAATAGAATAACTATTGTAAAAACAAAAACTAATAATTTTTTCATTCTACACCTCATGTAATAAATCAAAATTAAAGTCATGATATGTTACTTTCCAAAAATCATAAACAGTTTCATTACTTCTAACAGTTTTAATAACTTCGTTATTTTTACCCTTATAAAACCAATATCCGCCAACATTATATATCATATCTTCGTCCCATCCAAGATCTACTAACATGTTTTTCATCATTCCGGCATAACCGCCACCACCACACATCAAGAATATATATTTATCTTTAGGAAAATAATATTCTAAAATTTCTTGCGATTCTTTATAATTAGCTACATATTTTCCATTTTCTTTTTTAGTATATAATGTTTTTCCTGAATATGTATTTCCAACCTCTTTTGGTAGTCCTGTTACATTAACAATATATGGTAATGGAATTACTTCGAATCCAGAAACAAATCCAGATAAATAAGAATCTCCACCAATTTTTTCATAATTAGCTTCATCTTTTAACATTCTCATATCTCTATATACACTATCTTCTCTATTTAAATATTTATCAATATTTTTTTCATTAATATTTTTGTCAATTCCAAGTTGACCTCTTTGTCCTCCTGTTACTGTTGGTTTAGGTAAATATTTTATTTTGTATTCTACAAATATTAAAGTTGATATAATAACTACAGAAAAAATTGCTATTATAATTTTATTTTTCATATACTTCCTCCTATCACAATATAATCATAAAATATAAATTATAACATTACAATAAAATGTAGGTTTAGTTATACTCAACTTTAAGTTTAGTAAATAAAAAAGTATATAGTTAAACTATATACCGATTATATGAACAAATTTTTCGATTAATTCATCATCATTTTTAACATTAATTTTAAATGCTTTTGATAAAAGATAATTTTTATTAGCTAGTTTATCATCTTCCAATAAATTATTTAAAACGTTATTTAAAATATTTACAATTTCTTTTTGTTTATCGTTAAAAAAGAAAGTATTCGTTTTAATTAAATATATATTTAAAAAAATAAATAAAGGAATCATAAACGTTAATATTGCCATTATAAAATGAAAAAACAAATAATTATATCCACTAAAATTAATCCAAGTTAAACATGAAATAATTGCTATTATTAAAGAGAAAATACTAAATATAAAAATTCTTAATTTACTAAACTTATGTATTTTATTTTTCAGTTTATCAGATATTAAAATTGTAGGAAAAGTAAGTAATATTGAAAACACAAATAACTGCATTATACTTAATTTATTATAAATTGAATATAATATAAAAACATAATATATAATACCAGATATAATACTTAAAATATAATTAGAAAATTTATCAATATTACCATATATATTTTTAGCATCTTCTTTTATTTCATTATTAAATTTTGTTAAATTAAATCCAAAAGTAACATCTGTACTTATATTATAATCCAAAGTATCTAAACATATTTTATTATCATTATCTTCTTTGTATATTAAATTATTAATATATGATAAAACTCTTTTTTGATATGATAATAATTTACTATCATCAGATTTAACGTTTTCAATGTAAATAATTTCGTTCTTTTTATATAATTTATAATATCCTCTTAATAATAAATCTAAAAAAGTTAACTTAAATAAATCTTTTATACTAGAATTATTATAACAATAAAAAGAAATAGGAATATCTAAGTTTTTTAAACTAACACTTTCTTTCTTTATTACTTTATTTTTACAAATACCTATTAAAAACATAATAATAAGAAATACAAATATTATTAATGTCGGATATAAATTATTTACATTCATATTAATTAACTCCTTTAAAATGGCATTTTAAAATTACTATTTTTAAATTGCTTCATCATTTGTTTCATTTGATCAAATTGTTTTAAAAGTAAATTAATTTCCTCAACACTTCTTCCACACCCTTTAGCAATTCTTTGTTTTCTAGATGATTTAAGTATTTCTGGATGTTGTCTTTCATATGGTGTCATTGATAAAATAATTGCTTCTACATGTGCCATATCTTTAGGATCAACTTTGATATCAGTTAGTCCCATTTTTTTAGCACCAGGTATTAATTTAATTAAATTTTCTAGTGGTCCTAGTTTTCTAATTTGTTTAAATTGTTGTAAGAAATCTTCTAAATCGAATTTTCCTGATTGAAATTTTTTAGCTGATCGCACTGCTTCATCTTGATCAATTGCAGCTTCTGCTTTTTCAATCATTCCCATTAAATCGCCCATACCAAGGATTCTTGTAGCCATTCTATCTGGATAGAATTCTTCAAGTCCATCCATTTTTTCTGAAACCCCAATAAATTTAATTGGAATATTTGTTAAATGTCTTATAGATAAAGCTGCACCACCACGTGTATCACCATCAAGTTTTGTAAGTACAGCACCTGTTAAAGGTAATGCATCATTAAATCCTTTTATTACATTTACTGCATCTTGTCCAGTCATAGAATCTACAACAAGTAAAATTTCTTGTGGTTTTGTAGTTTCATTAATTTCTTTTAACTCATTCATTAATGCTTCATCAATATGAAGTCTACCAGCTGTATCTATAATTACATAATTAAAATTATTTTCTTTAGCATATTTTAAAGCATTTCTGGCAATTTCAACAGGATTTCCTTGGCCTTCATCATAAACTTCAATATTAAGTTCACGACCTAATTGTTTTAATTGATTAATTGCTGCAGGTCTATAAACATCACAAGCAACAAGTAATGGTTTCTTATTATATTTCTTTCTTAATAATAATGCAAGTTTACCAGCTGTAGTAGTTTTACCACTTCCTTGCAATCCAGCCATCATAAGTATTGCAGGACTACCTGTAATATTTAAATCTTTCTTTTCTCCACCTAATAAATCTACTAATTCATCTTTTAAAATTTTAACAAAAACTTCACCGGGTTTTAAACTTTTGGAAACTTCCTCACCTAATGCTTTTTCTTTAACTGTTTTTATAAATTCTTTAACTACTGTATAATTTACGTCAGCTTCAAGTAGAGCTAAACGAATTTCTCTAACTACTTCACTAATATTATCTTCAGTTATTTTTCCATAGCCTTTAATTTTATCTATTGCTGTTTGTAATCTGTCTCCTAAATTTTCAAACACGATTATCAATCCTTTCTTGTTGTCTAATATAATTTTATCATAAAAAAAGAAACTAATAAATAGTTCTTTCTTTTTTATTGTAGAATTGTTCCTTTAAATCAGTAGCCTCTTTTAATGCTTCCTCATTAGTTAAAACTCCTCTTTTAAAATCATTAGATATTCTTTCTACTTCTTTAATATCCTCTAATAATTTATTTATTTCTTCTTCAGTAAATAAACTTTGATTATTTTTAACATCATTAATTTTTTGTTCTTTCATTGTTTTGTTAGTTGTTTCAGTTGTTTTTGTTTCTTTAAATCTTTTAACTTCATCTAATTCTAGTGAATAAATAAAGTTAATTAATCTAGTTCTCTTTATATTAAACTTTTGATCATCATGAACTTGTTGTTCATTGATATAATTTCTTATTTGTCTTAATTTCTTTTTTAAATCCATTATTTAAGTTTTCCTTTTGAACCTTTACAACCTTTTACGCCTTTAGCACCACCAAAGTTTGAAAGTACATTAGTTTCAAATGAGAAAACTTTTTTATTTCTATTTTTATAATCTTTAATTGCTAATGAAACAGCATCATCTAATAATTCCTTATATGGTTTTCCAGATGGTTCCCATAAATAGAATGATAAAGACCCTGGACAAGTATTTGGTTCATTAATATATATCTTATTTTCTTTCTTATCAATTAAGAAATCTATTCTACAAATACCAGATAATGATAATGCTTTAAATGCTTCTTTTGCTAAATTTTGAACTTCTTTTGTCATTTCTTTAGTTAGTCTTGCAGGAACAATACGAGAAGTTTCAACCATACCTTTACTTCCACCATGTTTCTTAGCATTACCACCTAAATATTTATCTTTATAAGTTAAGAATTCTTCTGTAGACATAACTTCTTCTAAAACAGATGTTTCTTGATATTCATAATTTCCTAGAACACTACAGTTAACTTCAACTAAGTTTGAAACCATTTTTTCAACACAAATTTTATTATCATATGTAATTGCTTCCATAATAGCATCATCTAAATCTTTTTCATTTTTAACAACAGTTATACCTACTGAAGAACCAAGTGATGCTGGTTTAACAATTACAGGATATCCTAATTCTTTAATTTTTTTAGTAATATCTTTTGAATCATTAATATATTCACAATCATAGAACCAAGTATATGGAACAATTGGTAAATTACATGATTCAAAAACTTGTTTCATTACAACTTTATCTTGTCCTAAAGCACTACCTAAAACTCTAGAACCAACATATGGAATACCCATAGTATCTAAATATCCAGCTAATGTTCCATCCTCAACATTAGCACCATGAACAATTGGAAATACTACATCTAATTTTTCCACTGTTCTTTTAAAGAATCCCATTGATTGTAAATAATATTCATTATCTTTTTTACACATAGTTACTTTAGTAGCGTATTTTTTTAAATTATCAAAGTCCTTATATACTTCAATGTCCATTAACATTTTACCAGTATACCAATCACGTTCTTTTGTTATATAAATAGGAACTATATCATATTTCTCTTCATTAATATTTTGCATAGCTTGAACTGCTGAAATAATACTAATTTCATGTTCAACACTAACACCACCAAATAAAACACCTAATTTTATCTTCATATTATCACTCCCTTATTTTTCATTAAATATATCAGGCAAATCATTTTCTAACAACACATAAGTTTGTTTATCTTTTAATTCATGCATTAACTTAAATGCAACTTTTACATCATTAATGATATAAATATTTTTTTCTTTATATTTTTTTTCTTTTAATCCATCATATATTGGTTTTGTTTGTTCTTCTCCTACAAGTATAACAGCATCACATACATCGGCAATATAATTACCGAAGTTTTTGTTATACTCATATTGTTTATCACCTAATTCAATCATACCTGGTGTAACAATTATTTTTTTACCAGGCATTAATGATAATACATCAAGAGCCATTTTACTTCCAACAGGATTTGAATTATATGCATCATCTATAATATTAATATCTGCATATTTTTTTAATTCTAATCTATGTTCAATAGATTTTACTTTTCTTACACCTAATTGTAATTTATCAATACTAATACCTAAATGTGAACCTAAAGCAAGACCTGCAAGAATATTATAAACATTAGGTTTACCTAATAATTTTGTTTCAAATTTAACTTTTTCTTTTAGTCCTAAATTTCTAAATTCAACATCAAAAGTCATACCTTTATATGATTGTTTAATATTTGATGCATTAATATCTGCATCTTTGTTATCAATACCAATCCATAAAATCTTTACTTTATTTTTTAATTTGTATGATACTTGTAATTTATCATCCCTATTTAAAACTCCTAAACCATCTTTAGGTAAGTTTTCAATAAGTTCAAATTTACCTTTTTGTATGTTTTCTTGTGATCCAAATGAATCCATATGTGCTGTTCCAATTGTTGTTAAAATACCATATTTAGGATGTACAAAGTCACATAATTCTTTAATTTCTCCTTCTTTAAATGCTCCCATCTCAGCAATCATAATATCAGTAAATTTATCTAAATGATTATTAATTGTAAGCATTAAACCATTTGGAGTATTAAAATTCTTTGGGCTTGGACATACATTATATTTAACATTTAAAATATCATTTAAAATGTTTTTACTACTTGTTTTACCATAACTTCCAGTTATACCTATAACACTTAAGTTATTCATATTTTTAAGTTTATTTTTAGCCTGTCTCATATAATGAGCATAAACTGCTTTTTCAACAGGTTTATTAATAAAATTAGCAAGTAATACTACAAAATAATGTAGATATACTAAAAGTCCTATTAATAATAAGAATACCCATAAGTTTTCAAAACTTACATAAAAACTAAAAATAATTCCAGGTATTAAGAATAAAAGTATTTCAGTAACAATAATTCTTTTTACCCTTTTTGTATATGCTAATGGTTTTTTTACTTGTTCTAATTTTTTACGTTTAATAAACATTAATGACATTAAACAATAAAAAACAATAAATAAAACTAATGATGCTTTATAAGCAGTAAATATTGAGACTATAAATATAACAAAAAACATATCAGGATCAATAAATACTTTATATTTATTTTCAAGTATCCATCTAATATATCTATTTCCTTCGTTATACCAGTTTTGTTGCAACATATGTAGTGTTTTTGTACCTTTTAGTAAATAATATATAAAACATGGCACCAATGCTACTAAGAATAATATTTGCATGCATTTACCTTCTTTCTAAAAAAAACTTCTAAGAACATTTATAGTTTGACCTAAACGTTCTAAATATGCATAATGTGTGCATCCTTCATATGTTACTACACCTGAATCACTAATTAATGATTCAAGTAAGTAAGCATCATCTATAGATACTGCACTATCTAATGTACCCCATACAATTAATGTTGGACATTTTATTCTTTTAACATTTTCTGTAATATCGTTATTAACATGGTTTACTAATACTTCTCTCATAATTGGTGAAGCATTTCTATAATCAACCGACCCCATATGTTTCTTTGCAAATTCTTCTAATTTATTTAAACCAGGAACAGTTTTTAATTTTTTGAGTACTTTTGTTTTTAACGATGGTTTTTTAATTTCTTTTCTAAATGGACTACCAAATAAAACTAATTTCTTTACAGCATAAGTTGATGCGTAAAGTAAACTTATTTTACCTCCAAATGAGTGTCCTACTAAAATTGGAGGATTTTTAATTTTAAGACTTTCTAATAGTTCATGAATACATGATACGAAATCATATAGTTCCCAAGCATATGTTGGTTCACTACTTTGTCCATGACCAGGAAGATCAACAATTATTATATTAAAATCTTTTTGAAATGGATCTGCAATTGGTCTCATCATTTCGATATTTTGACCCCATCCATGTAAAAATACTATTGTATCTTTTTGTTTATTTCCATAGTTAATATAATTTAAATTAACATTATTAATTGTTTTATACACTAATATCACCTAATAAAATTATACAACAAAATAGCCAAAATAAAAAGGATTTCTTATGAAACCCTTATTTTTTTCTAACTTTTAAGCGTACACCTTCAATTTTTTCTACAATAGCTTTACTATCTATTTTTAAATGATCATTTGAATATGCAGCCCATTTTTTCTTATTTACTTTAACTTCTCCATAACTAAATTGTTTGATCTCTTTAGTTACGATACATTCTTTTCCAATTAATTTATCAGTATTAATGATTACTTTTTTATTCTTTAAATAGTTTATTAATTTATCTCTAAATAAAACATTAAATACCATTCCTAATACTATAAATAAAATAAATTGTAATAAAAAGTTTTTATTATTAAATGCAATTATCAATGAAATTAATGCACTTAAAGAATACCATATATATATAATTTTTACTGTCATAAATTCAACAAGTAAAAGAAAAATCGAAATTAATATCCATATTATAGCCATAATTTATCACCTAAATACATTATACTATAATTTTTTAAATATTCAATGTTATTTATCCCATTTTATACTTTCTTTTTCGTCAAATGATTTTTTGTAACTTTTAATTTTTTCTTTAGTAACATCTTTGTTTTCTAACTTGTAAATTCCTAAGTTATCATTATATCTTGCAATTTGATTTAATTCATATGTAGTACCATTAAATGAAAGTGAATATATATAATATTCATCATCATATTTAACTAAAAATTTTCCATCTTTCTTTAATTCATTGAATTCTACTTCATGGACATAAATATTTGCTGTATCATAATGAAAAATTAAATATACATTATTTAAATTAGTTTTAATGACTAATTCGTCTACACCATCATTTTCAAAATCAACATAAGTATATCCTTCTACTAAGAATTCTTTATCAGAAGATAATTTATATTCACTTAAATAAATTTCTTCTTTATCCATATTTACTATTTTTAATTCATTATTTACAATCTCTTTATATGGTACAATTTTTTTCTCTTCATCTTTTTTATTACTACATCCTGTTAAAATTAATAAGAATAATAATGATACAAATATTTTTTTCATATTATTACCTCTCTATATTTAATACTTCATCAATATCTATTTTTGTCTTATCTTTAAATATTATTTTTCTATCATAAGAATCTATCATTCTTATGATGCCATCTTTTACTATATATTTTCCACCATTTTTTTTATTATCAGGTTCAAAATAAGTTATACAAACATATTTATTTATAGAATTAACTAATATATTATTAATTTCTTCTTTTTCATCATCAGTTAGTTCAATTTTTTTAGAAGTTGTTCTTGCAACCTCTAAAACTTCATTTTCAAATCCTGTTAATGCTTGAAAAGGGGCAAATTGTGCTGCTCTTTGTTCTCTACTCATTCTTACGTGGAACTTTGGTTCATGATTCTTTATATTAATTATATCATCATAATTATTCATGGTGACCTCCAATTTGTCTATTTCTCTCTCTTGTTGTTGCTCTTTCTTGTAAATTCATTCCTTTTAGAATAGCATTTTTTCCATATTTATGTTTAATTTTTAGTATTGCTAGTTTTATTTGTTCGTCTTCTTTAGCTTCTTTTTTTGTATTTTCATTATTATCAAATAAACTTACTTGTTCATACATATTAGATACTTCTTTTGGTTTTAAATTACATGCTGATAAATTTACTTTTCTAATCATTAATGATGGATCAGTAATTTTTTCATATAATTTTTTAAATTGTTCTCTAATTATTTTGGATGATTGTGTATATATTTTAGTTCTTATAGTTCCATGTGATGGTTTTGGTACTAATCTTCCATATTTATCTTTTACTAATTCACCATTATAATCAATATTATCTTTGTCATAACATACATGTAATACTAACATATCTGTAGATAATTTTTTTTCTGTTAAGTCTAGTGCTAGTAACTCTGCCATTTCTTCTATTATTATTAAGGCATCTTTATAATTATATGGGGAATGTAATACTTGACCTTGTGTTATACTTCTATTTTTTGGTTTTAAATTTTTTATATCACTAATTGTAGTTGGTTCATAACCCCATGCATGATCAATTACAAGTTCTGCATTTATCCCTAATATTTTATATAGTAAATCTTCATTTTCAATAGAAATTCTAGCTATATCTCCCATTGTTTTAATTTGATAATTTTCTAGTCTTTTGGATATACCAGGTCCAATTCTCCAAAAATCAGTAATCGGTAAGTGATTCCATAATAATTGTCTATACGAATCTACATCTAATGTTGCAATTCGTACTCCTATTTCATTAGGTTCTTTATGTTTTGCTACTATATCCATTGCTATTTTACATAAGAACAAATTAGGACCTATCCCTGCAGTAGCCGTAATTCCTGTTGTTTCATATACATCTTTTATAATCATACTAACTAATTCTTCAGGTGTTTTTTCATAATAACTTAAATAATTTGTAATATCTGCAAATATTTCATCTATTGAATAAACATATATATCATCTTTAGAAATATACTTTAAATAT
>JALERC010000081.1 GCA_022763805.1 Mycoplasmatota bacterium
TATACATTATTATATTTAAATGTCATAATTAACCTCCAAAAATTAAATATCTAATAATTCCAAAAGTATATGCACTAACAACACCATAGATAATAACAGATCCAGTAAGTTTAAACATATTTGAACCTATTCCCATAACTAGACCTTCCTTACGATACTCTAAAGCCGCACTCTGCATAGCATGAGCAAAACCTGTAATAGGAATAATTAAACCACATCTAAACTGATGTACCCATTTATCAAAAAAACCTAAACATGTTAAGAAGCACCCTAAAAATATTAAAGTTACAATCATAAAAATACTAGCAAGACTAGTAGGAAGATTAAAAAAATAAGCATAAACATTAATTAAAAATTCACCAAGAATACCCATCAATCCTCCAACTAAAAAAGCTATAATAGCATTATAAATTACTGGCTCTTTAGGTTTATGTTTTTTAACCATCATTAAATATTTTGTTTTTTCCATATTATCACCAATATTAATATGAACAAAAAAAAACTAGTTTATACTAGTTTTTTCCTTAATTTTTCAAGAACTTTTTGTTCTTGTCTAGATACTTGAACTTGACTCATTCCTAAGTTATCTGCAACTTTTTTTTGAGTATAATCATTAAAGTATCTTTCTTTAACTACTTCTTTTTCTAAGGCGCTTAATTTTTCTAATTCATCTTTTAAGGCAATAAGTGTAGTTATATCATTTTGCTTATCAGGTATAATTTCGTGTAAAGTAATTTCTTTAGAATCACTTAAGATACTTTCATCAATACTTTTAACTGGATTATTAGCATTTATGGCTTCAGAAATGATATATTCATTAACTCCAAGTAATTCAGCAATTTCTTTATTAGTAGGCATTCTAAATAATTTTTGTGAATATATATTAGATATTTCTTCTATTTTTTTAGATAATCTAGATATATCTCTACTAATCTTTATATTTTTATCTTCTCTAATTAATTTTTTCATTTCACCGACAATATATGGATAGGCATATGTCGTAAATTTTATATTGTAACTATCATTAAAATTTTTATATGCATTAATGATACCCAAACATCCAGCTTGAAATAGATCTTCCTTATTATTATATGTATCAAAATAGTTAGCAATAGAATATATTAAATTCTTATTATTAACTATTATTTCTTCAATTGATTCCATATCTCTCCTTTCTTAATTAAAACTTGATAAAGCTTCATATTCATTATGAAAACTAGGTTTTAAAATATTACTATCTATTCCACAAAAACGGACATCTCCACCATTATTTTTAACAATATTACAATTATTAATAATAATATTTAATCCATCATTATCAATGTTAAGATCAGATAAATTAAATATAGCTTTTTTAATTTCAAAATATTTAATTATTGAAGTAATTTCTTTTTTAAAAATATAAATAGTATCATTATTTAAATTACCACTCACACGAACTATAAAAACACCCTTTCTAAAATAACTTTCGCAAAATAGCACTATATCACCTTCAAATTCACTTTATCATATATACAATCTATATTAAACAATTTCGACAAAACTAGACAAACTTTTTAATAAAAAGTCCTATACTCATAGAAATTGTAAATAAAATCATCAAAATATTTTTGTTTTGTTTATTCTCATTAAAATCTAATTTTTTATTTTTTTCTTCTTCAAGTAATGATTTACATTTTTCATATTCTTCTAAAATATATTCATCATTACTACTATTAATAACATCTTTAATTTCTTGATTCTTCTTTTCAACTAAATAAGAAGCATCAACATAAGCATCATACATTAATTCTAATTTTTTTTGTTGTTCATTTAATAATAATTTATAATTATCTTTAATATCAACAATAACATTAGTTTTATAATTACCATAAGGTGTTATAAAAGTAACATCATACTTACCATTAATTAATTTATTCATATTTGTAACATATTTTATATCTTCACTTACAAATTTACTTAATTCATCATCATAACTAGTTATAACAATATTATCTTGTATATCTATTTTATCCCTAGTCCTTTTACTATACATATATTTATAATCATCATAATCTAATTTATATTCATCACTTGATTCTAAATATAAGTCTTCATAAACACGTTCAACTTTGACATGTTTATATAATTTTTTTTGTGCTAAATAAGAAGTTTCTTCTTTAACGATTTCTCCTTTTACATCATTAATATTATCTACAGTCTTATAAACATCTCTAAAATATTCAGAGAAATCAACATGATTTAATTCTTGAGTTTTATTAAAACAAGAATAAACATATGAATCAATACCATCTTCTATTACTAAGCAAATTTTACCTTTTATTTCACCAGTAATATCAACTAAAATACTCAAATCATCATAGCCATAACTATCATCTAGCATTACTTTTTTATCTTTAAATTCGGGCATTTTACCATGATACATTACGTGATCACCTTGTTTTACTATAAAAAATTCAATTCTAGCATCTCCGGGTTCACCAACAGTCATCATTGAAATTGATCTTTTTTTAGGATATTTATAAGTATATTTTGTTTTAGTTTCACTAAAAAATTCTGGTCTTTCATTAACCCATTTATCATTAACTAATTTGTATTCTAAATCATCACTTCCTTCCTCACTATAAGTAATCTGTTCTACTTCTTTATATGCATGATAAAATTTCTTTTTTACTACATCTACAGTATCTGTCTTTACAACTTCTTCATCACTAAATGAAGAATACTCACTATAAGGACCATAGATTGTCTTCGCATTAACATCATTCATAATAAATAATAAAAATAACATAAATACAATTTTCTTCATCTTTTACCTCCCTACTTATATCATTCGATAAAAATACTTTATTTCCTTTTTTTAAAATAAAAAAACTACATATTAATTGTAGTTAAATGTATTTTTTTATTATTGTTTATTAATTCATTTATTATTAAATTATTTATTTTATTATTTATAATACTATTTATCTTACTAGCACCATATAACTTATATTCAGACATATTAATTATCTCATCTATGATAGTATTATCATAATGTATTTGTATATCATATTTATTTACTAATTCATTAATTCTATTTTTAATTATTTTTTCAACTGTTTTTTTATCTAAATTATCAAACACAATAATTTCATCAATTTTATTTATAAAAGATTCGCTAAAATACTCTTTTAAATTATAATTTTCATTTGGTTTAAATCCTAAATTATTACAATTTAAACTAGAAGTCATTATAATAATTACATTATTAAAATAAATATATTCTCCTTTCGAATCTCTTATTTTACTACTATCCAATATTTGAGAAAAAAGTTTTATAACATCATTACATGCTTCATCTATTTTATCTAAAATAAGTATTGAATTTGGTTTTGTTTTAATTATTTCAAAAATATTATTATTATCTTTATATCCAACATATCCTGGTGTTGTTCCAATTAATTTATTGATACTACTAGGATCTTTATAATCTACCATATCTAATGTTATAACATTATCATTTACTAATTTTTTTGAAAGAATCTCAGCAAGATATGTTTTACCACATCCAGTAGGTCCTAAAAACATATAAGATATACATTTATTATTAGTATATCCTAATTTAACTTTTTTAATTAAATAAGCAATTTTTTCTTTAACATTATATTGCCCATAAAAAACATTATTAATATCTCTTATAATATTATTAATAGTTTTTTTATTAAATCCTAATATTTCATATATAGGTAAATTACATTTATCTTTTATAACATTAGCTATGTCATTAATAGTTACTTTATTTACATCTTTCTTTCGATATAATTCTAACGTATTAATTTTATCTAAATAATATTTTTCTATTTCTTTTATTTTTAATGCTTCTTCATATTTTTCTTTTTTAATTAATTCTTTTTTTTGTAAATTAATTTTATTATATTCATTTACTATTTTTTTATACTCTAAATCTTTCTTAGATTCTTTTAAACTTACTCTTGAACATACCTCATCAAGTATATCAATTGAAGCATCTGGTTCATGTCTATCTTTAATATATTTATTAGATAATTTTACAATATTTTCTATGTCTTTTTTATTTATTTTTACATTATGATATTTTTCATATATGGGTACTAAATTAGTAATTATATTAATAGTTTCCACAGTATTTGGTTCATCTATTATAACTTTTTGAAAACGTCTTTCAAGTGCTTTATCTTCACAAATAAATTTTTTATATTCACTTATTGTAGTTGCACCAATCAAAGATATTTCATTACGCGCTAAAGCAGGCTTTAATATATTTGATGCATCAATAGCACCCTCAGCACCACCAGCCCCTACAATAGTATGTATTTCATCTATAAATAATATTATATTATGATCATCACTAACAGCATTTATTAATTTTTTTATTTTTTCTTCAAACTCTCCACGATATTTAGTACCAGCTACAATACTTGCCATATCAACTTTTATTATTTTCTTTCCAAGAAGTTTATTTGGTACTTTACCTTCCTTAATTCTTTTACTTAATTCTTCCACAATAGCAGTTTTTCCTACTCCCGCTTCGCCAATTAAAATCGGATTGTTTTTACTTCTTCTTGATAATATTTCAATTATTCTATTTATTTCTTTTTCTCTTCCAATTACAGGATCAATATTTATTTCATTTAAATTACATCCTAGTTCATTTATTATTTCATTGTTTTTATTTTTTTTATTCTTATAATTATCTTTAAATTCTAAGTATAATTTATCTAAGTCTATATTTGATATTAATAATATTCTTATCCCTACTCCTTCACCTTCTTCTAAGAAGTTTAAAAATAGTATTTCTGGTGTAACGTCTGTATTGTTATCTTTACTATCTATTATTGAATTTTCTATTATTCTTTTAAGGACTGGAGTATATAAAAATAAATCAGTTTCTTTAGTGCCTACACCTACAATTTTTTTGATATTTTTTAAAGCTATTTCATATGTAATATTATATTTATTTAGTCTATTTTTTAAATTACTTTTAAGTATTGCTAAAAGAAGATGTTCAGTTCCTACATAAGAATGTTTTAATTTATACATTTCCTCTTTAGCACTAATTAGTAGACTTCTTGATTCTTCAGTAAAGTTTCCTTCCAAGATATCATCTCCTATATTATAATATGTAAAAATAAGGTATTTTAAACAAAAAAAAGAAGGATTATTTTTTCCCTAATTCCTTCTTCATTTTATATGTAACTACTCCTAAAATTGTTAAACCAGCAATCAATAAGTAAATTGGAAATGGTATTTCAGTAAGTACTGTTCTTAATTGATAAATCAAATTTAACAATGTAAATATAATACCTATATTAACAAAATGTTTAAATCTTTCCTTATTTATTCCAATAACAATTAAAAGTATTGAAATTGTTCCAACCACTATTCCAATTAATACACTTTCAGTAAATACATTTAATAATAATACTGCTGATGTAGCAAATATTTCAAATTTATCTTTTTTATTTTTAATAAAGTAATTATCTATTAAATAAATTACATAGAATGCTAATCCCATATATAATAATTGTTTTATATCATAATGAAATTTAAACCTACTTACTAAACTCCATAATGGAAGAACAAATATTATATCTCCCATTTTTTTCTTTAAAGTATCTTTTCTGTTTACAATCATAATTGTCATATAAATGAATAAACATATTAAAGAACTAATTACAGGTTCAACGTCTAATATTCCATTAAATATAAGTGCTACTGCAATACCACCTAACATAAACATATATGTATAATTATTAGGTTTATATGCATAAAGTAATACAGTATAAAGTATTGCTAGACATCCTAAAAATGGGTTTATACAGCTACATAATACATATGATAATGATAATATAAATGAACATAAATATACTTTTTTAATATATTCATTTTTATTAATTATTTCAAGTAATGCACTTACTAAATATAAAGCTGTAAATAATACATATTCACTAATTCCTTCAAATATATTAAATAAAGCAAATATTAAAAGGAACACTTTAATTAATTGTGTATAAAATTCTATTTTATTATCATCAGTGTTAATATATAAATAAATAAAGTGTGTTATTAGAATAAATGATGATGATAATAATGCAATATTTTTATCGATAGAATATACTTCAAGTGCTAATAAAAGCATTAATAAGTTTGTTGTTAATTGATATGTATATAAATATGATTTATTATTTTTATTATAATTTAATAATGCTTGACCACAATATGTTAATGCAAGAACTCCTATTGCTAAAAAACTAAATATTCCATCATCTAGATTGTATGCATTAAATGTTAGTACCACTATATATGGCATAAGTATAGCAGATATTATAGAATAACTTTTATTAGTCTCATTTTTAGCTAAAATATACAATGATACTAATAATGTTAATCCATTAAGTGCTATATATAAATATTCCATACCAGATAAATAATATGTTGTACATACTACAAATGAGTAAATTAATGCTTTATTATCTCTCATAAATATCATCATAAGTAACATAATTAGTAAAAATAATAATCCTTGTTGGAAATTAATAAATAATACTAAGTAATATAATGATACTGATAGAGAAACATATGCTAATTTTGCAAGTATTTCTTTATTATATTTTTTTTCTGATATAAATAATAATCCGGACACTAATAATGCTGTTGTAAAGAAGTAAAATTCAAAAGTTAAGTTTAAAACATTATAATATCCAAAAGAAACATAAGATAATACTATAAAACTCATTCCAAGTAAATAATACATATTTGTAGTTTTTTCAAGTTTTAGTGTATCTTCACTAAATTTAGATAATCCATGGAATAATAATCCAAGCGATAAAATTAAAATAACTTTGACTACATCAGGTATATTTTCATAAGTTTGTGTTGTAAATATTATACCTGCAGTAAGTACTAATGTAACACCTAATTTAAGTAATAAATCTAATTTTTTAATTTGTGGGTCTATTACTACTTTTTCTTTTTTAGGTGATCCTCTTAATTTATTAGGACTCTTTTTATCTGCTTCATCTACGACAATACATATTAACAATGTTTGTAGTGGATTAAATATTATTGTTAATAAAGCCACTAATAATAATTTTCTTTTTTGTTCTTTTATTTCATCTAAACTTTCTTTTGTTAAATTTTGATAATACATTCCTGCTAAAACAAGTGATGCTATTGATATAATGCCAGATATTGAATAACTATCAAAAAAATTTAAAAAGAAGAAAGATGCAAAGATAAAATTTGTAACAGAAGCTATATTTAAAAGCGTTACAACTTTTTTATTCTCCATATTATAATCACTCCTATATTATCATTATATCACAAAAAAAGCATATTGCTATGCTTCTTCTTCAAATTGTGAATTATATAATTGACTATAGAATCCACCTTTTTTAAGTAATTGTTTATGATTACCTGTTTCAACAATATCTCCATCTTTCATAACTAATATTAAATCAGCATTTTTAATAGTAGATAATCTATGAGCAATAATAAATGAAGTTCTACCTTCCATTAATTTATCCATAGCTTGTTGAATAAGTATTTCAGTTCTAGTATCTACACTTGATGTAGCCTCATCTAATATTAAAATTTTAGGATCTGCCAAAATAACACGAGCTATAGTAAGCAATTGTTTTTGACCTTGACTTATATTATCAGATTCTTCATTTAAAACCATATTATAAGTATCAGGTAAAGTCTTAATAAAATGATGAACACTTGCAGCACGACATGCATCTTTAACATCTTCAATCGTAGCATCAAGTTTACCATATTTTATATTTTCCTCAATCGTTCCACTAAATAACCATGTATCTTGTAAAACCATACCAAATAAACTTCTTAATTTACTTCTTTTAAAATCTCTTATATCATGACCATCAATTTCAATTGAACCTTTATTAACATCATAAAATCTCATAAGTAATTTAACAATAGTAGTTTTACCAGCACCAGTAGGTCCAACAATAGCAACTTTCATACCATCTTTTATTTTAACATTAAAATCATTAATTATTGTTTTATTATCATTATATCCAAAGTTAACATGTTTAAATTCAATATTACCATAGATATTTTTAACACTAACAGGTTTACTTACATCACTTACTTCTTCTTCTGCCTCTAAAAATTCAAATACTCTTTCAGCAGCAGCAATAGTTGGTTGTAAAAGTGCCATTATTTGAGAAATATTACCAGTTGACTGATTTAAATTTCGAATATATTGTGTAAAAGATAAAATATCCCCTACTTCAATTTTATTTTTAATAGTTAAATATCCACCATAAATAGAAATGAGCACATAACTAATATTTCCTATAAAATTAATCATAGGATGCATTGCAGTAGAAATAAATTGACTTTTCCAACCACTATCGAATAACATATCATTATATTTTTCGAAATCATCTATAGCTTTTTCTTGTCCATTAAAAACAGTAACAACATCATGTCCGCCATAAACCTCTTCAACTACACCATTAAGATTACCTAAATTTTCTTGTTGACGAGTAAAGAATTTTTGACTTTTTTTCATTATCATACCCATACCTATAACTGATATAGGAAGTATTAATAAAGATGCTAAAGTTAAATTGAAACTTATACTAAACATCATAATTAATACACCTATAAGTGTTGATATACTAGATACAAATTGAGATAATGATTGACTTAAGTTTTGACTTAATGTATCAACATCATTAGTAATTCTTGATAAAATTTCACCATGAGTATATTTATCAAAATATCTCATTGGTAATTTATTAATTTTCTCACTAATTTCTTTTCTTAAGTTATAAGATATTTTACAAGTAATTGAATTCATTATGTAAGATTGAATAAAAGTACATGCTGAACTAAAAATATAAAGTCCTAATAATAATTTTAATGTTTTATTTATAAATTTAAAATCAATATTTCCTGTACCACTAATCTTCTTAATTAAACCATTAAATATTTCAGTTGTTACATCTCCTAAAATATTAGGTCCTATTATTGCCAAAACAGTTGAAAAAACTGTAAAAATAACAACAACTAATAGTAATACTCTATATTCTTTAATATAATTAATAAGTTTTTTTAAAGTACCCTTAAAATCTTTAGCCTTTACATTAGACATTCCTTTTTTATCCATCATAGGAGGTTTTTTTCCATTATGCATTTTCTAATTCCTCCTTACTAAGTTGTGATAAAGCTATTTCTTTATATACATCACAAGACTTCATTAGTTCATCATGACTACCAATACCTGCAACTTTACCTTCATCAAGTACTACTATTGTATCTGCATTCATAATAGTTGAAATTCTTTGTGCAACAATAAAAACAGTTTTATCTTTTGTTACTTTCTTTAAATCTTTTCTTAATTTAGCATCTGTTTTAAAATCTAATGCTGAGAATGAATCATCAAATATTAATATATCTGGATTACTAGCTATTGCACGTGCTATTGATAATCTTTGTCTTTGACCACCAGATACATTAGTACCTCCTTGAGTGATTTCACTATCATATTTTTTATTTAATTTATTTATAAACTCTTTAGATTGACTTATTTCACTAGCTAGTTCCATATCTTTGTCACTAATATTATTATTAGCGTATTTTATATTAGATTCTATCGTACCACTAAATAAAATACCTTTTTGTGGAACATAACCAATTTTATTTCTTAAAGTATGTTTATCAATTTCTCTAATATCAACACCATCAATTTCAATTGAACCTTCAGTTACATCATAAAATCTTGGAATTAAATTAATTAAAGTAGATTTACCACTACCAGTTGAACCAATAAATGCTGTAGTTGTTCCAGGTACTGATTTAAAACTAACGTCTGTAATAACATCTTCAAATGCATCAGGATATCTAAAACATACATTTTTAAATTCAACAACACCTTTTTTATCAGGTAATAATTTTTTAGTTTTTACAGGATCTTTAACAGTATTTTCAGTGTCGATAATCTCTATAACACGCTTAGCACTAACATTCGCACGAGGTAAAATAATACTTACCATAGAAATCATTAAAAATGCGAATATAATTTGCATTGCATATTGAATACAAGCCATTATATCACCAACTTGAATAGACCCATCATCAACACCATATGCTCCTACCCAAACAATAGTAATACATACAACATTCATGATAAGCATCATCATTGGCATCATAATAGACATAGTTCTATTAACAAATAAATTAACTTTAGTTAAACTATCATTTGCAACGTCAAATCTTTCTTCTTCATGTTTTTCATTTGCAAAAGCACGAATAACAGGAATACCCGTTAATATTTCACGAGAAACTTGATTTAATTTATCTGTAAGAACTTGAAGTTTTGTAAATTTAGGCATTACAAAGATAAATAATGAACCCATAATAACAATAAGTGATAGAATTGCAAATCCTACAATAAACAACATTGTAGCACCTGAATTATAAGTTTTAATAATACCACCAATAGCAATTATTGGAGCATAGAATACAACTCTCATAAGCATTACAACAACTTGTTGAATTTGTTGAATATCATTAGTTGTTCTTGTAATTAATGAAGATGTACCAAATTGTTTCATTTCATTTTTTGAAAAATATACTACTTTTTTATAAACTTTACTTCTTAATGTTTTAGCAAGTCTAGCTGCAAGTCTTGAACCAAAGAATACAATTAAAATTGAAACAATCATAATTAATAAGGCTATTGAAAGCATTTTTATTCCTGCTATAGCAATATAATTAATTTGAAATTTTTCTAAATCTATACCAGCATGTTTATACTCTTCTTTAACTTGTAATATTGCTAATGATGTTAAAGAAGTATCAGGTAATTTTTCTGTTTTTTCATCAAACTCATCAATAATATTTTTTACTTGATTATCATCCATCATAGTTATCATATCAAGTAAATTAATACCTTCAGGAACATTAAACTTTTTAGTATCCATATGTGTTAAAGAATATATTAACATAAAAGGTTTTTTAAGAAGCTCATTAGCTTTATCTTTTTTATCTTTTTTTAATAAGTAAATATTTTCGGATTTAACCAAAGGATATTTCTTACTATATCTACTATCTCCTTTTTCAATAAATTCATAACATTCATCTAACTTAATTTTATCTTCTTCAGTCATTATAAACGGTAATAGATTATAAGTTTTTTCTGTAATTAAATTACTAGCTGCATTTTCAATACCATTTTGTTGAATTCCAACATTTATTATTTTAGATGTATAATCAGGTAATTTTAAATCTAATGCTGCTTGAGCAATTAAAAGTAAAATTATAACAAATATTGAAATTATAGAAGATTTTAAATATTTAAATAATTTAATCATACATTCCCTCTTTCTATACCTTTAAGAATCAAATCAATTTCTTTAATATACATATTTCTTATTTTATTTATATCATTATTTTTAAGTGCTATACCAATACTTTGAACGAGCATAGTATTTAAAATATGAATAACTACAAATATATCATCATCATTTACATTATATTTGCTAAAATCAAAAAGGTTCAAAATTTCTTTATTAATAATTTCAGGAGGCATTATTTTTTCAACATGATTTGTATTAAAATTGATAAAAATATTATTAATTAAATTTTTATTTTTAATCTCATAATCGAAAATAGAAATAAAAATCTTTTTAACATCTTTATTGTTCTCTTTAGATATTTTTTTTATTGTTTTCTTCATTTTTTCTTTCAATAATCCTATCATGTAAAAATATAAATCCTCTTTATTATTGAAGTATAAATAAAATGTTCCTCTGCACATATCAATATTTTTGATTATTCTATTAATTGATGCATCCTCATAAAGGTGATTTGAAAATTCTAATTTAGCTGATTCTAGAATTTTATTTTGTTTTTCTTTAGGTAAATTTAAAAATGTTTGTGTTGGCATTCTATCACCTTCCTGATTAATTATAGCACTGACAACATGTCAGGTCAACAATTAAAAAATGGATTTTATTTAAAAAATCCATTTGTAAGTAATATATAAAATAATGACCCACCTGCCATCATAAATACTGTTAAACATAATACTAATAAAGATACAAAACCATTATATGTTTTACTCATTAATTTTGATAAAATTAAAGATTTTGTTTTTTGAAACTTTTCTTCTTTTGTTTGATTTGTTGGATTACTAGATAATTCTTTTTTAATAGTTTCTTTTAAATCAGGATTACTTTTAATAGTTTCACTTATTTCTTTTAAATGATCTATTTGCATTTGTCTTGTTGGGAATTGTTCATTTATGATTTCATCTGTTACTTGTTCGCCTATTGATCTATTATCCATAAATTAACCTATCATAAGTAAAATATATAAGAATATTGACATTCCACCAATACCTGTTACAAGACATAAAAAGACTAAACTAGAAAATCCATTATATTTTTTTTGAAATATTTTAGGTTTTTCATATGAATCAACGAAACTATCAACTTTTTCTCTATTCATAATTTCATTATTAACTTGTTCTAATTGAGAATCTGTAAGTTTTCCTGAAGATGCTAAAAATTGTAAATCAACATCTGTTAAATCTTTAAAATTAATATTATTATCTTTATTTACGATCTTAGTTGGTTCTTCTTTAGGAGTTTGTTCTTTATAGTTTTCCATAAACTCCTTTTCTGATATTTCCTTAACCTCTTTCATCAAGTTTCCTCCTATAATAGTATACTTCTATATAAAGTATATCATAATTTTTCGAACTTTTAAATAATTTATACATAGTATAAATAGGAGGTTGTAAAGTGATTTATTATACAATTTTAGCGACACTATTTACTTGGGGTGTTACAGCATTAGGCGCATCTCTAGTAATGTTTTTTAAAAGTGTAAATAAAACTTTAATGGACGCTATGTTGGGATTTGCAGCAGGCATTATGATTTCTGCATCTTTTTTCTCATTACTTAGTCCTGCATTGTCTATGGCCGGGAAAAATCCAATTGTTACAATAGGATTTATATTTGGTGGCTTATTTTTATTTATCGGTGATAAAATATATGAACATTATAGTGATAATACAAGTGATTCTTTAAAAAGAGTAATAATGCTTATTTTTTCAATTACATTACATAATATACCTGAAGGAATGGCTATAGGTGTTGCTTTTGGATCTATTAAATATGGAATAGATGGAGCAACACTTGCAAGTAGTATTGCACTTGCTCTTGGAATTGGAATACAAAATTTTCCTGAAGGAACTGCTGTAAGTGTCCCACTTCTTCGTGAAGGATTTTCAAAGAAGAAAGCTTTTCTTATAGGTAATTTAAGTGGTATAGTCGAACCCTTTAGTGCCATTATAGGATATCTATTAGTACTCAAAATAAGAGTTATTTTACCTTTTATTTTAGCATTTGCTGCAGGTGCTATGATATACGTAGTTGTTGAAGAATTAATACCTACAAGTCAAACAAATGAAAGAAAAGATTTGATGGCTTTATTTACAATACTAGGATTTTCTCTAATGATGATACTAGATGTTACTTTATCATAAAAAAAAACCTATATGGATAGGTTTTCTAATTCTTTTAAAATATATGAAGAACAATCAATAATATCTTGATATAAATCTTCCATATTATAAATTATAGATTTCTCATCTGTTTTTTTGAAGTTTACTTTATTAATATGTTCAACTGATTTTATTAATCCTGATAAATCAATTTCTTCAACAATACATTTTACTTGGCTATCTAAAGTAATTGGTTTTAAATTAAAATGTGACGATATATTAATTGTAGCTATTTCATTATTTATGTGTAAATATTCTTTAATTGTTTCAATGTTTCCAAAAATATAATTATTATCTAATGTTTTAAGTGCTATTTCACCATCTATTAATTTTTGATATCTTATAATTACATTTTTTTTCCAATAATTATCTGTCATTAGATGTGTTAAATAACCAAGTACAAATGGATCATCTAGTTTATTTTTATATTTTTCAATAAATTTTTCATAATTTTCAATTTTCATTTTAATGCCGTTTATTTCAGTATCTGTACTGAAATGAGATAAATGTTTATCATTGTGAAGCAAACTATGTCTCCAACAATCTGGAGCAATATTTCCGATAGTAAATTCAAAAGATGGTCGTTTTAATTTTTTATTAATTATATTTGCAACACTCATATGAATTGCAGATGCTGGCATTATATCACCCTCTTCAGCGATATAAATTATATCATAAATTATTTAATGTGTAAAATTGAAAAAGAAAACTATTTTTTCTTATAGTTTTCTCTTTCTAATTTTTTTATTAATGATTTATGATAGTTAATTTCACAATCATTAAATAAATAATTCATACTATTAATATTATTAATTTCAAAATCATCAAAATGATATGCTTCCTTTTTTATATAATCTCTTTTAATTAATCCTGTCATTCTAGGATCGAAATCATAACAATAATTATGTTGATCAGAAAAATATTTTATAAAATCATTATTATTTATTCCATTAGATTTTCTATTATATTCTCTTTTATTAGGAAAAAAAGAATACTTAATATTATATTTATTCATATCTTCATTGTTTAAATAAACACCACTTGTCCATTTTTTTTCACTATTAATATTTCTTTCAACTCTAGCAAATTCATTAATTACATCTTGTTTTCTTAATGCATAGTTTTTATCTTTTTCTGAATCAATATAATCATATAATCTTTTACATAATTTAATCATTTCATTATCATCAATTAATTTCATATTAGTATGCTCAAGCAACATATCAATTAATTTTTTTGTTTCTTTTTCATTATTTATATTATTTTTATCTAGTTTATATTCCTCCATATATTTATATGCTTTTAATTCACATAATGGTTTATCTGATAAAAATATTTCTTCAAGATAATCTAATTCTTTATCTGTTAACATTAAATTATTAAAATTTTTAGCATTTTCTTTCAAATAATAAAATTTTTCTAAAAATAATTCTTTCAAGCCTATCCCTCCTTGTCTAAATAGAATATCATTTATTAAAATTAATGTAAATAAAAAAAACTTTATTTATTTAAAGTTTTTTGTTTACATAAATCTAATTTATAAATATTATAAATATAGTCATTAAAATCTACATTACTATTAAAATAATCATTTGATTTTACATATTTACAAATACCACTAAAATTATCAGGTAATTCAGTTATATTTAAATAAACTCCACTTTTTCTTTCAATATTATCATATTGATATCTTGTATATCTAGCATACATATCAAGTGCTAAAAGTTTATGATGCTTATCTATACTATTAGGATATTGTTCTAATATGTCATATATATGTTTATAAAGTCTTAAACATTTATCATAGTTAGAAAGCTTAATAATATCCCAAATATCATTTTCTTTTAAAGCCTTTTTATATTTTTTTAAATATTTTTTATTATTTTTTAATTCCTCAATATATTTATAACCATAGTTATTTTCTAATTCATCACATGATAATAATAAATTTTCAATTGCTTTTAACATTTCTGGTTCATAATGATCAACTATACTCATGTGTGGTCTTGTTATAAAATCTATATTAGAATATAAATAATTATATTTATCTAAAAACATTTTTTCATAATTCATATTATTACCCCCCATATGATTATTTATTACATTTTAAAGCATCAATAGATAAGACTATAACTAGAGCATGAAGTACATCTTCTCTATTTTTAACATTAAGTACATATTTATCTGAAAAACTAAAAAGTTTTTTATTAATTGATGCAATAACATGATTACAATTATCTTTAATTTTATAATTCAATTCAAAAATATCCCCTTCAATATATAAACCTTTACATTTAACAGTAAAAATAGGCTTTAATAATGAGAATCTTTTTTTAACGCATCCTACATAATTACCATTAATATACATTTTAAATTCTGGAAATATTTTAAATAATGATTGTTTTATATAAGCAAGTTCTATATTTCTATTATTATAAATTCTAAATCTATGAGATAATCCTATCTCACCTTTAACTATATACTCAGTATTACCAAATTCATCATAAATATCATAACTATCTAATACTGATAATAATCTTTGTTTAAAAATTAATTTCATAAATTACTCACCTAATACAATTATAACATTATTTATTAAATTTTTTTATTATTTCTTTTTTTAGTGGTTTACAGTCATGTGTAAATTGTTTAATTAATTTATTTTGTTATATAAGAAATATATTTAACTAATTTTTCATATTCCTTAACTCTTTCAATACTTAAACATTTACTGTTATATATTGTAATTAGATCAAATATTATATAGCCTTTTTTATAATTTGTTTACACAATAAGACCTCCAATTTGAAAGCAAATAAGATATTATCACCAAGATTATATTTTGTCAAATCGAATTATCTAATTATATATGGATTAGATAATATGTCATTTTTTTATAAATATCCTCTTCATATAATATATAATTAATACAATCTAATAATTTTTCACTATCACCTATTTATTAGATGGTATTAATGGTGATAATGTAACAATAGGATTATTACAAACAGGTGCTAAAAGTAATTTTCCTGTACCTCTATAAACATTTACAAAACCTTCTTTACTAATAGCAGAACCAACTAGGTTTTTTGTTGATTTTTCTACTGTAAAATCTAATGATTTTGACCATGCTATAACAAAATTACCATCTACCTTAATTACATCATTATCAAGTTCTATTTCAATCAGTTCACTTCTTGGTACAGGACTTTCTAAAGCTACTATACCATTACCACTTAAACAAAGATTAAATAATCCTTGATTACCTAATACTGCTGATGATAAATTAGAACGCATAATAACATTGTTTTTAATTGTACTTTCACATGCTATAAATAACCCATCATCAATTATCATATTTCCACCCCAAGTATTAAGATCTTCTAAAAGGATATGTTTATATGTTGGTTCTAGCATTAAAAGTCCTGTTCCTTCGTAAACTGGTTTTGATGTTGATTCATTAGTAACAGCACCTTTAATAGCTTTACCAAAGAAATCAGTAACCCCTTTTATGTTTGAAGTTCCATAAATATTACCAAGCATCCACTGCATAGCACCAGCACTTACAGTATATGAATCATTATTTAGTTCTATTAAAACTTGTCTTTTTTTAATATTCATTTTTTCACTAAAGTATCCTACTTGAGCTAAATCCGGTGTAAGACTTTGATCTTTTTCGTATTCTAATACTTTAATATTCCCTTTTTGTTCTATTATTTTAATATTATCATTTGTTAAATTTTTAATTTTAAACATAAAATACCTCCTTCATAAATTTTACCACAAAAATAAAAATTAATGTTATTATCTTATAAGATATAATCAAAAGAAATTGTCTTTGAAGTAAGTTTTCTAAGTTCTAGTTATACTTTTTATGTAAAATAAAAAATTAGTCAAAACTAATCTTTTATTTTAGAAATAAATTCTTTAAGTCTATCACTTTTCGGATGTTCAAATATTTGATTTGGAGTTCCCTCTTCTTCTATTTTTCCATCAACCATAAATATCATTTTGGTTGCAACTTCACGAGCAAATTTCATTTCATGACTAACAACTATCATTGTCATACCATCTTTAGCTAATTTTTTCATGAGTTCTAAAACTTCTTCAACCATTTCAGGGTCTAAAGCACTTGTTGGCTCATCAAATAATATTATTTTAGGATCCATCATAAGAGTTCTTATTATTGCTATTCTTTGTTTTTGTCCTCCAGATAAGTTTGATGGATAAGTATTCTCTTTATCTGATAATCCTACATCTTTTAATAACTTTCTAGCTTCTATAATAGCATCTTCTTTATTTTTAATTTTTAGTTTAACAGGTGCTAATATTAAATTATCTAATACTGTTAAATGTGGAAATAAATTAAAGTGTTGAAATACCATT
>JALERC010000084.1 GCA_022763805.1 Mycoplasmatota bacterium
ACCATTTAATGATAATTGTAAACTATCAGCAGCAGCAATTTCTACTTGGAATGGATTAACCTTTACTTCTTGTAATCCTGTAAACCATGCATATGTTGATGCAGCTAATACTATAGCACATATTGCGCATACAAACATTAAGTTTCTTAATTTTCTGTTACGTCTTTTTTCAGCTTTTCTCGTAACTGTTGCATCGCGTAATTCTTCGTTTGTCATTTTTTTCACTCCTTATTAATTATTTCTTGTTGGCACAACATCATCAGGTAAATGTTCTTTTAAATCATCATCAACCTCAACATCATCAGTTGTAAATCTTTGTTTAGTAAATCCAAATTTTACACTAACTTTTTTACCAACCTGTGCATAATCGAAATTATCTATATCTTGTCCTTCAATAAATACATAAACTCTAACTTTTGTAATACTGTTAGGTGCTAATGTAATAAATGTAGGACGATCTTTTCCAACTAAATTTTTTTCTGTATCTGTGAAGTAATCATAAGCAACAAGAGGTTGAATTCTATCACTTTCATCTTGTGCATAATAATCTACTTCTTCAATCGTATTACCTTGATATCTATTATAATCAGGTCCATCATAAATATCTACTTTTACACTGTCTGTATATTTTATTTCTCTTGCTATTGCATAAGTTTGAAGTGGTTTATATTCATAATCATCAGGATTATCAGCATTTCCACCTTCTTTTAATACTTTCTTAATTGGTTTACATTGATCATCTTCACTTAGCACAGCTTCAGGTTTAACATATGATGAATCTTCCATAGGTGCTGCTATTCTTTTTAAACATGATTTATTATACCATGCTAAAGCAGCTGAAACATGATCTTTATCATTTGGTTCCCAAATTTGAGCCTTACGACATAAACCAGTAGTATTATTTAATGAATTACTTGCATCAACATGATCTGTACATGTCATACCTGTAATAATTTCTTCATTTGTATTATAGGCGCTAACACGACCTACTTGTGCAAAAGCAACTCTAACACTATTTTGTATTCCAGATGAAGCTACACCAGATTCATCTATTTTAACTTCCGAATCAGTAGTTAAATAAATTGCTTCTTCAAAGGAATTATCACTTTCAGGTCCTGTAATATATTTAGTACCTGAGAAGTTTTTTATAAATAAGTCAAATGCTATATAACCTGTAAATTTTTGTTCATAATCAGGTTCTGTTGCATATTGGTAATTATCTATTCTTGAAGATAATAATTTATAACCACCTGGTGAAGTAGATAAACTTGATTTTCCAAAGAAAATCATACGACTTGCAGTTTTATCCATTTGACCAATTGTAGATAATGGATATAAACCTTTTTTATCCTCTTCACCCGTTGGCCAATTATTTGTATTGCCATAATAAGCTTTTTGATTTATGGCATCACCATATTCACCCTGAACATTATTTGTAATCCCTTCTTCAGTGATTTTTATATTATCACTCCATAATCGTCCATTAAGGGAAACTTCCATACTGTCAGCAGCTGAAACTTCTATTTCAAAAGGTTCTACACTAACTGCTTCAAGTCCTGTAAACCATGCATATGTAGCAGTAACTAAAATAATTATACATAAAGCGCAAACAAATACTAATTTTTTTAAATTTTCAAATTTTTTCTTTTTTGTAATACGTTTAGCATTATTATTTACCATAATTACTCCTTTCTATTAATAGTTTTAAACTTGGTTAAATAAATAACCAAGTCTAAAACATTTTAATTAACTATTTAACGAGTTCTAGATGGAGTAACTGCTGTTGGTAATGCATTATATAAATCTTGATCTTGATTTGTATCTAGGATTTCTTCAGCAGTATAACGTTGTTTAGTGAATCCAAATGCAACTTCAATCATTTTACCAACTTGTGCATAATCGAAGTTATCTATATCTTGTCCTTCAATGTAGATGTAAACTCTAACTTTAGTAATACTATTAGGTGCTAAAGTCATAAATGTTGGTCTACTCATACCTTTAAGTAATTTTTCTGAATCTGTGAAATAATCAAAATTTACTAATGGTCCTTTATTTAATGAATCACTAGTTTTGAATGCACTATAATCACTGATTCTAGTATTATAACCATTTAAACCATCGTATACGTCTACTTTATCAGAATCACCAACTTCAATTGGTTTACCTATTGCATAAGTTTGTGCATAATCAGTTAATCCAATTGTAGTACACTTGTCTGACGCACTTCCATAGTCACTATTTGTTAATGTTGCACCTGTTCTTTGAACACATGATTTATCATACCAGTTAAGTGCAACTTGTTTATGTGCTTTATCATTTGGTTCCCAAATTTGAGCATTACGACATAAACCAGTAACAGCATCATTACCAGAACCACTATTAGAACAAGTAATTCCTGTAATTGCAGTTGGGTTTGTACTATAAGCACTAATACGTCCAATTTGTGCAAAAGCAACACGTACTGAATTTTCAATACCAGTTGAAGCAACACCACCAGCATTTGTAGCAACACTTACATGTGAATCAGTATTTAAATAAATTGCTTCTTCAAATGAAGTATCTGTTGGATCTTCATCATTTGTTAAATATTGAGTACCTGAATAGTTTTTAACAAATAAATCAAATGCTACATATCCCTTTTGTTTTTGTTCTGCAGCAGATTTATCATTATCTACTGTAGATGCAAGTAATCTATAACCACCTGGAGTTGTAGTCATACTTGATTTTTCAAACATGATCATACGTGATGTAGCAGTATTCATAGCACCAATTGTAGAAATAGGTACTAAACCAAATCTTTTACCATCTACATCTGATGTACCAGGTGCTTGATTTATAGGCCAGTTGTTTGTATTAGTTTTGTAAGCTTTTTGAGCAACTTTATCTGCTCCAAGTTCACCTGTATTTAAAATATTATCTTTAGTTAATGTTAGAGTATCACTCCATTGTTCACCATTTAATGATAACTCTAAACTGTCAGCAGAAGAAATTTCTACTGTAAATGGTTCTACACTAACAGATTGTAGACCAGTAAACCATGCATATGTTGATGCAATAAGAACCACTGCGCTAAGTGATGTTACCATAACTAGGTTTCTTGTACGTCTATTACGTTTAGCAGTAGCATTTTTTTCTAGATTGTCCATAAAACATCTCTCTTTCTTTAAATTATTTTTCGACATATTCTGAGTTAAATTGCATGTGCATTTTAATCTCACCACCAAGGATATTATCGTTACATTCTGGATCGCTTCCCTCTAACCAGAAAACTATGGTGTATTTAATTATATCTCCAGGTTTAAAATTCTCAACATGGTCTAATTTAATTAATTTGTCATCTTCAAATGGTATTGTATGTTTTTCAGGTTTTCCATCTTTACCGATTTTAGCATAAGTTTCACTTTCACCATTTTTGTAAACCCTTACTCTTACAGCCTCATCGACATTTTTAATAACATCATCAATAACAATTTCAGACCAATAATCAGAAACTTCATCACCTGTATTTTCGATATAAAAACTATAAGCCACATAATTCTCGCCATTATGCGAACCTTCATGTTGATCTATATCTTCTGGAAGCCATTTATAAGAAATATTGTCAAAATAATTAACAGGGTCTGCATATAATTCTGATCTAAATACTTTGTAATCAGGATCATCATAAATGATAATTTTATTTTTCAAATATAAGTTTCTGTCAAGTGTAATACTAAAATTACCGTTATTGTATATTAATCCTACAACGAAATAGACTATTAATAACACTAGTAGGAAAATCAACAAAGCAATTTTAAGTTTTTTAACGAATTTTCTTTCTTTAAGCCGCTTAGTTGCTTTTGTAATTATTTTCTTATCATCCATAAATTACCTTCCTTCTAGCAGTTAGAATTATACCTTATCGTCCTACCTTAATATATTCTACAATACAATATAATTTTATCATAACTATATTAAAAGTCAATATCATTTGACCTTTATAATACATAATTAAACGCAAAAAAAAATTGTCAATTAATGACAATTAATTATAAACGATATGTTTATCTTTTTAAAAAATTACCTTTTATATTATAATTTAAGTGTTTTTATTTTTTCTATATCTTTTTCACTATAGTTTTCGTTTTTTTTCATTTCAAAACTGTTAATTTCATTATTTATTTTTTTATAACCTAACTCTTTTTCTTCATACATATTTAATTCTAGAGTTAGATTATCTATCTTTTGATCACATTCTTTAATTTGATCTTCAACATAAGGTAAATTAATATTTTCAAGTTCTTTTTTATAATCTTTTACTTTATATTCATAATATGCTTTAGCAGCTGTAAGTGATGCTATAGAAGATGCTATTAAAGAAACAGCTAATAATGAAGTACTAACTGGATTTGTAATAATTGATGCATATAGTCCAAGAAATAAAGCAAGTAATGAACCTATATAGATAGCATTTTGTTTCTCAGCTTCTATTTTCTCACGGTATTTCCTGTGTAAAAATTTTTTATAATGCAAATCTGCTCTTTCATTTCTATACATTTCTCTTTCAGAAGTACACTTAAAAATACAATACTCTACTTTCTCTAATTTTTTTCTTATTTCTTCTTTTGTTTTAATAATTGTCTGATTATAATCATCCATCTGTATTCTCTCCTTTGTTACCAATGTAAGAATACACTAAAAATATCTATTTTGTCAATTTATATTCATTAAAATCAACAATTTTTCCTTCTTTGTTATTTAACTCTTCATTTATTTTCTTAATTTGTGTTTCAAGTTTTACAATATCATCATGATATTCATTATATTCCTTTGTAACTAAATTAATTTGTTCATCTAAAGATTTATTATGTTTTTTAAATTCACTAATCTTATTTTTTAACTTATTAATGTTAGTTGTTCTTTTAAGTTTTTTAATTTCACTAGTATTATTAATATATATCATGCCTTCTACCATTGCAAAACATAAAAGTGATGAATGTAATGGAACACCTGCTAATGTATTTTTTGTGGCTATCTGTAATAACATTGTAGATGCTGTTACAATACAAGAATAAGCAATAGTTCGTAATGTTCTTTTCTTTTTTTCAAGTTTAATAGTTTTATTATAATTATCAAGTTTTTTAATAATATTATTAGTTTCTTTAATTTCTTTTTCTACTTTGTACTTTTGTTTTTTAAGTTTATTAATTTCTCTATCTTTTGCGTTAGCTAAAATATCATATTTATGTAATTCTTTATCAATTTTTTTGAGTTTATTTTTTTGTTCTTTTAAGTATTCTACCCTATTCATTCTTATATAACCTTTCTATAATTGGAAATATTACTTCTTTTCTTGAAGTATATTTATTAAATTTAATTTTATTTATTTCTTTTTTGGAAAAGAAATATGCTGTTGTTATTAATTTTTTCATATCATAAATTAAAAATACATATAAATCAATATTATCCTTCCATAATTCATCTTTTACTATGTTCATCATTATTTTTAGTTTGTCATAATCATAATCATATATTTGAACATAGCTTGAGGCTATAATTTTATTATATAGTATTTTTTTATTATAACCTGTAAAAGCTGCATCCCTTAAATTATCTAGTGGTGTCAAACATAAACTATCTTTATAAATTTGTTCGTAATCGAACTTATTTTTTTTTATTAATCTAATTGAAGTAGCAACATCTTCTTTTCTGGTTTTTGAAGAGTTAAAAGCTGCTGTATCAACAAGACTTGCTAAAATAACTAATAACTCATCTTTAGAGTCAAAAATTTTTTTATTAAGTTTATATATAATCATTGCTGCAGAAGAAGTATCTTCATTAATATAAAATTCAGGGGTTTTATCTAATATGTTACAATGATGATCAATTATTCCAATAATTTTACCATTTAAATTTCTATGTGCATGATCTACAAGAAAATATGCAGCACCTATAACAAAATCTTTTCTATAATCATTCATATTAATATCATATTTTTGTAGTAGATTATATGTTTCAGTATCTAAGTATTTATCAGGAATGATAAATTCTGCTTCATAACCGTTTTTTTCTAAAAGTTTTTGCATAAGAATACCACTTATTACGCTATCTACATCAGGATTTTTGTGTCCTATAACGTATATCTTTTCCATACAATCACCTACTTTAATTATAACACAAAATTTAAACAAAAAAAGATAGATAACTATCTTATTTTCTACATTTCTTGTTCACCTTTGTTTTTAAATTGTAAAACAATAGGTGTTCCCGTAAAATCAAATGATTCTCTTATTTTATTTTCTAAATATCTTTCATAAGAGAAATGAATTAATCCTTTACTATTTACTTGAATATTAAATGTTGGTGGACATGTTGATGCTTGATTACAGAAATATATTTTTAATCTTTTGCCTTTATATGTTGGAGGTAAATTTAAATTATATGCATCTTTAATAACATCATTTAAAACATTTGTTTTAACCTCTCTATTTGCATTTTCATAAGCTCTTAATATTTCTGGCATTAATGTATGTATTCTCTTTTTTGTTAAAGCTGATAAGAATACTATTTTACAATATGGCATAAATTGAAAATTAGCACGAATTTCTTCAGTAAATTTCTTCATAGCCTCATCTTTATTGTCAACTGTATCCCATTTATTTACAACTAATACAACAGCCTTTCCAGCCTCAATAGCATATCCTGCTATATGTTTATCATGTTCAATAATACCTTCACTAGCATCGATTACTATACAACAAACATCTGATCTATCTATTGCTTTCATTGATCTAAGTAAACTGTATTTTTCTACATTTTCCCATACCTTACCACGTTTTCTCATACCTGCTGTATCAATTACAACATATTCTTCACCATGATAAGTAAATGGAGTATCAACAGCATCTCTAGTAGTTCCTGCAACATTTGAAACAATAACCCTTTCCTCATTTAATATTGCATTTACTAGACTACTTTTACCAACATTAGGTCTTCCTATAACTGAAAATTTAATTCTGGTATCTTTTTCTTCAGCTTCACTAACTGTAAAATCTTTAGTAATTTCGTCAAGTAAATCGTAAATACCTAGATTTTGTTCTCCACTTACTTCAATAAAATCACCGAGTCCTAAAGTGTAAAAATCATAAATATTTTCTTTAACTTGTTTACTATCACATTTATTAATAGCAACAATTACTCTTTTTTTAGATTTTCTAAGTATATCTCTAACAGCCATATCATTTGCTGTTAATCCTTCTTTACCATCAACTACAAATACAACAACATCAGCTTCTTCTATAGCTAATTCAGCTTGAACTTTAATCTCATCATTAAAATGTTCATCACCTAGATCAATACCTCCTGTATCGATTAAGTGAAATTTATAATCTTTGTAATTTACAGTACCATATATTCTATCTCTTGTTATTCCTGGTGTATCTTCAATAATAGAAATTTTTTTACCTACTAGTCTATTAAAAATAGTGGATTTTCCGACATTAGGTCTTCCTACTAAAGCAACGACTTGTTTTTTCATAATATCACCTCTTTAATGATTATATCATAATTTTAATTAAGACTTAAGTATTATATCAAATAATACCTATTTGTCAATTACTTTGATTTTAAACTCAATTTTCCCCATATCATAATCTTTAATATTATTTATTTCTTTGTACATTTTATTATTGTATAAGAAAAAGTCTTTTTCAATATCTTCAAGTTCTATATAAAATTTTGTATTTATTATATTTAAGTCAACATTTAATTTATATGAAAATATTTCAGGATCAATATTAAGAATTTCAAGAATTACTCCATAATTATTATCTTTATATAAATCAATACTATAATAACCTGTATTATTAATATCATACAATTCATTCAATTTATCAAAGACTTCACTTATATTTTTATATTCCATATATTCTTTTTTAATATATACTAAAAAATTATTATCAGTTATATATTCGACCTTCATATAATCACCATTAAATTATATGAAAAAAAGAACTATATAGTTCTTAAAATCTTTTTACTTATTTCTTCTTTACCTTGTTTTGTAATACTTGAAAACATTACAAAATCATCTCCTACAACTAAATCTAATTCTTTCAAGATCATATTACGATGTTTTATATGTTGTGTAATACCAACTTTATCAGTTTTAGTTGCAATAATTGTAACAGGAATTTTATAATGTTTTAAAAAATTATACATCATAACATCATCTTTAGATGGTTTATTTCTAAAATCAACTAACATAAACACATGTTTAAGATTTTCTCTACTAGTTAAATAGTCTTCCATCATTAGTCCAAACTTTTTTTGTCTTTCCTTACTTAAGTTTGCATATCCATATCCTGGAGCATCAACTAAATAAAATTCATCATTTACTAAATAAAAATTTATAGTTTGAGTTTTTCCTGGATTAGAAGATGTTTTAGCATAGTTCTTTCGATTTATCATTGTATTTATAAAACTGCTCTTACCTACATTAGATCTTCCAACAAGCAAAAATTCAGGTTTATTATCTGTTGGATATTGACTTCTTCTAACAGCAAGAACATTTAAATTCACAGAATTTATTTTCATAAAATCACCTTTTCTATATATCATTATAAAATAATACTATTGTTTTTGCAATAATAAACAGTTATATTGTGTTATAATAATATTGGTGATAATATGAAGTGTCCTAGATGTGGTACCAAACTTAAAAATGAAAAAAATCCCTTTTGTATGAGATGTGGATATATTAAAAATGATTTAGATAATAAATATATAAAAAAACATTTTCGACCTAATGAAAAAATTATAATACCTATTTTTTTAACAGGAATTATTATTACTTTAATTATGTTTATAGTTAATGATCAAAATGATCGAATAAAAAATATTAAAACATTAAGAAGAAATATTGAAAGTACATCATTATATACGACAAATAATATAGCTTATAATAATATCTTATCACCTATAGAACAAGAAGCATATAATACAATTATTAAAGCTATAAATAATTATGAAAATAAAACAAAAGTAGTATTAGATAATTATGATAGAATATTTAAAGTTGAAAATGGAATAAGAAAAGTATTAGATGCTATTGATATTGACCATCCAGAATTAATACAATATGCATATAGTGATTATAGATGCAAAATTGATTCATGTGAGATTACAATTAATTATGCAATTTCAAAGAATGAATATTCTTTCTATTTTGAACAATTAAAAAATAAAATTGAAAAAATCAAAAATGATATTAAAGATTTTAGTGATTACAAAAAAGCATTACATATATATTCTGTTCTAGGTCAAAATCAAGAATATGGAAACAAAAAAGATAATAAGAGTTACTCTATCATATGTTTTGTTGATGATAACTATTTTCCTTTAGATAAAGCATACAGTAAAATGAGTCAAATAATATTTCAAAATGTAGGGATTGAATCTATTATTGTTTCTGGAAAATTGGGTAAAGTTAAACATAATTGGAATTTAATTAAACTTGATAATAGTTATTATTCATTTGATTTATCATGGTGTTCATCTAAAACTGAACCAATAAAAAATAATATTTCTTATTATGGATTTTTATTTAGAAATCCAGTAGATTTCAAATACAATTATAAAATAATTACACCTCATGCATGGGGATTAAAATATTTTAAATAAAACCAAAGATTTTATCTATCTTTGGTTTTTATTAATTCTAATAATTCTTTAATAGCTTCTTCTTTTAAATATCTTTTGTTTTTGTATTAGTAATAATTGTATAACAACTTTGTTATTACCACCTATTTGTACATTTCCAACCATTATTTTCTTTGTTTTAATTCTATCAGTCATAATCCTTCAAAATAAATAAAAAACCCCTACAAGGGGGTTAAATTGCTCAAAATGGTGATCCGTATGGGGTTTGAACCCATGAATATCGCCTTGAGAGGGCGACGTGTTAACCATTTCACCAACGGACCATAATTAAATTATAGTCCTAAAATTTAAATAAATCAATTCTTTTTTTTTAATCTCTCAAATCTTTCTTTAATTTTTCTTTCTCTATCTATTTCTTCATTAATTAATATATTGTAATTTTCATCAAGAATAGATCCTTCATGAATAACTGAAGGTAGTAAATTTATATTAATCCATTTTTTTTCTTTTGTTTCAATATTTTCTAATAATGCAATATCGCTAACAATACTATCAACGGCATATCTCATAAAATCACCTATCCATTTGTATTCGTTTTAAATGTTTCTATATCAATATTTTTTCCATCAGATATAACTCTTATAGTACCCTCTTTATCAGTTCTATGAACTTCTATTCCTTTTAATTTATTTAATGTAATATCTTTAGGATGATCATAAACATTTCCAGTTCCGACAGATATTATAGCATATTTAGGATTTACTTTATCTAAAAATTCATCACTAGTACTATATTGTGAACCATGATGTCCAACTTTCAATACATCAGATTGCAAATCTTTAGCAAGTATTTTCTTTTCGGTAACATTAGTTGCATCACCAGTAAACATAAATGATACATCTTTATAAGTCATTCTTAAAACAATTGAGGTATTGTTTAAATCTCTTTTATCTGTACCTGTATAAAGAACTTTGAATAATGCATCTCCTAAAACAAATTCAGAATCAATATCAGGTGTTTCAAAAGATAAATTCTTTTCTTCTAAAGCATCTAACAATTCTTCAAAAGTTTTTGTTGTTGTATAACAATCAGGCATGTAATAATTTTTAATATTAAAATTTTTAATAATATTATCCATTCCGCCGATATGATCTTCATGAGGATGAGTTGCAACTACATATTCAAAATCAGTAATATTCTTATCTTTGAAGTAATTAACTAATAAATCACCATCTTCATTATTACCAGCATCTATTAGCATATATTTTTTATTATTTTCTATTAAGATGGCATCTGCTTGTCCTACATCAATATATTCAACTTTTACAACATCTGTATTATTAGAATCTGTTTTTTTATTTTCTTGTTTTTCAATTGTTATTTCATCATTTGATAACAATGTATATAAAATAATTGCTGCAAATGATAAAAAACTAATAAGTGTTTTGTTTTTCTTCATATTTAATTTCACCGCTTAATATTCCTTTATTAAAATTTCTAACTAGATATTTATATCTATTTAAATCTATATAATTTAAAATCTGAATTAATGATAAAGTATTATCTAAATTTAATTTATATTTTAAATATTCATAAAATGCTTCTTCATATTTTTTATTTATTTCATTTGTTTTATTTATATTTTCTTCTAATATACTAGAATCAATATAATTTTTTATATTAAATAATGTTTGTATATTTTGTATTGTTTTATGTATTTTTTTGTACTCTTTGGTATCTATTTTAGCAAAAGTAAAATTTTTTTCTAAATATTCTTTAGCTTCTTTAACATCAGTAAAAATTTTAGCTTTACTAGATAATTTCATTTCACCATTAAATATTATTTGATCATCATTTATGCAAATAATATTATCTATTTGTTCTTTTAATGGCTCTATAATTATATATTTTTCTTTTGCCTTAATTATGTATTCATCTTCAGGTACAATAGCATTAATGTAAAATACATTATATGATTTATATTCCTTTGAATAAGGAAGTAATTCATCGATTTTATACTGTACTTTTTTAAGTTTTAGTCTATTAAATAGACAATCATAAATTTCTGTATTTTTTAACTTTTTATTCTCATAGTATGGCTTAATATCTACATGATCTGTGAGTTTAACAAGTGCAAGGCTGTTTATGTTCATATTATCACCATTTTAATTATAATAAAATTTATT
>JALERC010000020.1 GCA_022763805.1 Mycoplasmatota bacterium
TAGTTTTTGAATCGCTGGTCTATTTAAATCTTTACCAGAATATCCACCATCAATATAATATTCAAACTCTGTATAGTCTTTACTTTTTGCATAACTTAACAAAAATTCTTTTTGGGCATCTATTGAATATCCTTCAAGTTGACTGTCAGTAGAAACTCTTGCATATAATCCTGCTTTTATATTGTTACCTCCTTTTTTAAGACAGAATTATAAGATTCCAATTACATTTCATCATATAAATGGAATCTATTACATCTTTCTCATTACATATAAGAATATTTTTTAACAATTTCATATATAACTAAATCTTTGATTTTAATTTCACTTGGATTTATTTTATTCCCATCTTTATCATAATTATTAACAATTATCACTTTAGCACCTCTAATAATTTTTATGTTATCAAAAAATTATTATTCAAACTTCTATACCATCTAGATCAATTCGTATATGAAGTCTACTTTTATCATTTAACAGTTTTGGATTATCACAAATAATTGGAAATGATTATTTTAAAAATATGTTTTTGGCTGATAGTATTCTTTTTTTTTTATGAAGTCATAAGACAAAATAAAAAAGGCAACATTCACTTACGTTAGTTTGTGATATGTTGCTTATTAAGTTTCAAAAAGGTATTCCTTTGCCACTATTCCTAGTTGGCTGAAAGCCGACTAGGTAGTGGGTTACTATCTTGTCTAAAAGAAAGTTTTAAAAAAAAAAAACTGCATGAAATTATTTCATTTCATGACAACCCCTTCTAATTAATTGTTCTTTTTTTTAGTTAATACTATTGGCTTTTCTTCTTCAGTAGATGAATATTCAAAGCCAAATTGTTCATCACGTTTTATATTTTCAATAATAGTCTTTAAATCCTCATATTTAATTTTATCTATAGTATTTAAACTAAATACTTGTGCATCTTCTGGAGTAGAAGCAACCAATTCTTTTATTTTTGTATTTGTGTTAGATAGTATATTTTGATTTGATTTGACTTTTCTATTTAATAATTCTTCATTATTTAAAAACATTATATTTTTATTAACATCTTTAATTTTTTTCTTGCTATCTATCATGCTATAAACTCTATAAGTAGCATCAAATACAAAACAACCAGCACATAATCCATGTGCTATTGGTAATGAACTGCTTCCTGTAGCCAACATAACAGCATTAAATACTAACATAACACCACTCCAAATAGCATATTTCCAAGAAGCTGAAAATCTTTTTTCTTGTTTAGATTTAAATGCTTTAGAATCTAAAACTTGTTCTTTCATTAGTTTAAGTAATTCTTTTTCATTTACTAACGAATAAGGAATTATACACTCTTTTTTACAAGCTAAATTAACTATTATTTGATTATCTTCAATTTTATAATTTAATATAAATGTTTTAGAATCCTCGTAATTAAGTGAATAATCTTTCATCAAAATCCCTCCCTTTGTTATTAATTATTATAACACACGTTTAGTAAGTTGAAACAAAAACTAGCCTTTTTATATGTTATTTATTTAAAATTATGTTTTCTTTAATTAAAATGATAATTATTTATATAAAGTATAATTGTTCCCATGATTACTATTATTTCCTTTCTTATTTAGGAATCTTATAACCCTTATCTATTTTCTCCCTATGGGGGTAATAGTGGGGTTATTATGGGTGAAATGCTAGTATCTAAAAAAGGTTTAGGATATCTTATAGTATATGGATCACAAATATTTAATTTAAGTCTAGTAATAACAAGTATATTTGTACTAGCTATAATATCCTGTCTACTTTACTATTTGATTTTATATCTTGAAAAGAAAATATTAAAATGATATGCTATAATTAGTATAGAATGGAGGATGTTATGAATAAAACAGTAATGTTAGAAGAAATTAAAAGTCAACCAGAAAAATTAAAACAATGTTATGAAAAGAATAAGGATATTATTCCTTTGATAGCAAAAACTATCAAAGCATATGAACCAAATAA
Source organism: Mycoplasmatota bacterium (assembly GCA_022763805.1). Classification (GTDB taxonomy): domain Bacteria; phylum Bacillota_I; class Bacilli_A; order RF39; family UBA660; genus CAJGDV01. The sequence continues at coordinate 1,978 of JALERC010000020.1, forward strand.
TATTATACTTGTAGGAAGAGGCACATCTTTACATAGTGCTTATTATGCTAAATATTTATTTGAGATATACTACGAAATACCAGTTTCAATAGCATCACCTTCAGTATTTACAGTATATAATAGAAACTTAAAAATGGATAAAACATTAGTAATAGCTATATCACAATCAGGAAAAGGAAAAGATATATTTGAAGTAGTTAAAAAAGCAAACGAAAAAGGAGCATTAACATTATCAATAACAAATAATGAAAAATCTATTGTTGCTATTGAATCAAAATATGATTTATACAATAATGTAGATGAAGCAGTTGCATATGCAGCAACAAAAACATATACATCAACAATATATTTATTAACTAAATTAATTTATGAATTAACAGGAGTAGCAGAATTAGATTTAGACGAAAATAGAGTTTACGAAGCACTAGAAAATAGTTTGAAATACTATGATCAAATTAAAGAAGATGTTAAAACATTTAAAGATAAAAATCAATTAATTTCAATAGCAAGAGGATATAATTTCGGTCTAGCAAATGAATTATCTTTAAAACTAAAAGAAGGATCACATATGCAAGCGGATGCTTTTGCATCAAGTGAATTTTATCATGGGCCAATAGTAATGGCTACTAATAAAGAAATTCCTATTGTATTATTTGCAGTAGATAAAGTAACTAATAAAAATATAGATGATTTAATAAAAGAACTTAAAAAAATGGGTAGTTATACATACGTTATTACTAATATTGGTGATATATTAAATAATGCTGATAACGGTATTAATATTTTAGAAGATAATGACTTATATGCTATGTTTACTGCAATAGGTATAATGCAATTATTTGCATGTGAATTATCTGTTATAAAAGGATTTAACCCTGATTTTGTGGATGTTTTAGAACATATTGATACAATATAAAAGAAGAAAATTTAGTTAATTTTCTTCTTCTTTTTTTATGATTTTATAAATATCTTTTACATCATTTAAATAATAATCACAATATATAGATTTATCTCTAGCACCCCAACTAGCAAGACCAAACTTACATAAAGAATTAATAGCACACTTTGAATCGTTAATGCTATCACCAATCATTATAGTTTTACCTATATCTAATTTATTATCATTAATAATTTTTATAAGTGATTCTTTATCTGGTTTGGGATTCTTGACTTTATCACAAGTCATAATACAATCAAAATATTTTAAAATTTTAACTAAACACGGAACTTCGTAAACTTCATCAATATTTCGAGAAGTATTAATTCCTAAAAAATATCCTCTATTATGAAGATATATAATTAATTCTTCAATATCTTCATATAAATATACCTCATTTACATTTAAACATGAATCATTGTATTCAATAAAATCCTCATATTCATTTGGATTAACACCAACATATTTCATAATTTCATCATTTGTCATATGAAATAATTTATCTTTAGTTTTATCATCGAGGATATTACCTGTGAATTTATAAACTGCTTTTTCAAGTGCATTCATATAAGGTGTATAACTATCTAATAATGTACCATCAACATCAAAAATTATGTTTTTATATTCCATCAGTAACTTCTTCCTGTTTATTATCATTTTCTAAATTTACTAATTGAAGATTTTTTAAAGAAGCTTCTACTACTCTTTTAGCTAATTCATCAATCGTAAGTTTATTAAGTTTTAAAGATACATCAAGAATACCACCAACATTAGCACCTGTTACAACTCTAATATTTTTATGTTCACAAGAAAGTAGTGCAGCTTGTTTATATGGACTACCACCAAGTAAATCACAAATTACTAAATAATTATCATCATCATTAATAAGTTGTTTAATGTTTTCTCTTAATAAGTCGTCACTATCTTCTTTCAAAAAATCAACTACTAAAACATTTTCTTTAGGGCCACTAATAAGTTCCAAGGAACTATAAATTCCTGATGCAAAATTACCATGTCCAGTTATTATTATTTTATTCATGTTGCCTCCTATAAATTAAGCCAACAAGTGTTGGCTTCAATAATTAAAATAATCCTAAAAAAGTACCAAGTACTGCAAGAACAATAGTTCCAACAATTAATAAAGAAGGATTTACTTTTTTCTTTAATAAATAATATATTCCAAAAGTATATGCAAGTGGTAATAAGTTTGGAATTATCATATCGATGAAATCTTCTTGTAAACTTATTACGTTACCATTTCCTACATCAATTACTGGAGCTAATGATAAAGAAACATAACTAGCAATTAAACCACCTAAAATAGTAACAGCTAATATTGATGCCGAATTACTAACTTTTTCAGTATTTTTTTGTAATGTTTCTAATGCTTTTGTACCTGTAGAATATCCCATATGTGCAAGTGGGAATCTTAAGCAAAATGCAGCAAAGAATACTAGGAAATATAAAATTGGTCCAAGTACACTTCCTTGATCAGCTAAAGATGCACAAATACCTGACATAATAGGCATTAAAGTAAACCAAAAAATAGCATCACCAACACCTGCTAAAGGACCAAATAATGAAATTTTAATCTTTTTAACAGTTTCAGGATCTTCTCCACCTTCATATAATGAAAGCATTAAACCTTCAAGATATGGAACTAAAACATTATGAGTATTGATAAACTCAAGATTATCTTTAGTAACTTCTGCTAATTTCTTTTTATCATTTTTATATATTTTTTCTAAAGCAGGACCAATAGTAGCTGTGAAACCTATGTTTTGCATTCTTTCATAATTGAAACCTGCTTGATTAATTAAAGAACGATATCCTAATCTTGTAATATCTGATCTATTTAATTTTTTCTTAGATTCCTTCATTTTCACTACCTCCTACTTGTTTGTTATTATTTTTATAATAATCTGCTAAAGCAAAAGCAAGACCCATAATAGCTACAGGTAAAATATTATTTAATTCAACAAATGAAGCGAATAAGAATCCTGCAAGTAAATAAGGAACATAACGTCCTTTTAAAATAACTCTTAATAACATTGCAAATCCAATTGCAGGAATTAATCCACCTGCTACACCTAAACCATTAGTTAACCATTCAGGCATTGATTCAATTAATAATTTTAATGGTTCTTGAGCAGCATATACTGATAAGAATGTAATTAAACCCGCAATACATGTAGTAATACACAATGATATTGCACATATTTTATAAATACCTTTTAAATCTGCTTTTTCAGCATAAGCATCTGCTAATTTATTCCAAAAAGCAAATACTGTACATGTTACTGTACCAACAAATTGTTTTAATAATCCAAATGGATAAGCCATTGCAAATGCTGTTGTAACATCAACATTAGCTGTTTTTGACAATACTACTGTCATAACACTAGTTATAACTGCATCTGGTGGAGTAACACCACCAACAGGACTTATACCTGCAAATGCTAATTCAACTAAAGCACCTGCAGCTAAACCTATTTGTAAATCACCTAAAATTGCTCCAACTACAGGACATACAATTATAGGTCTAAAGATAAAGAACCCTTCTAGTTCGTTATCAAGTGCTATTACCATTACTGCTAAAGTAATAAGTAATCCTTGTAATAAAGATATTTCCATATTACCTATCCCTTCTAATATTCTTCTCTTTTAAAATCTGGAGTATCTTGTACAAATATTTCATCTACGTTTTTTTTAATGAAATCCAAATCTTTTTTTTCTTGTTCACTTACATAAGCCTTATTACCAATTTGCTCTTTACCAGGTGCAAAATGCAAATTACCAATATTGACTTTCTTAATATCAACTCCTCCTTCTATTAGTTTACGAAGTGTTTCTGGTGTTCTACACACTAGCAATATTTTTTGATTACTAGAAGCATTTGCAATTACATCAATAGTTTTTTGTACTGTAAAAAATCTAGAATCAAAACCTAATGTAGAAGCAGCCATTCTCATAACACTTTGTTCTACCTCACTATTAGCAACTAAATCATCACATACAACAATTAGATTAGCGCCAACAGTTCCAGCCCAGTTACCTACTATTTGACCATGAATTAATCTATTATCTATTCTAGTTAATAGTATATTATTAGGTTTGCCCATAATAATCCTCCTTTTAATAATATTTACCAAAATTCTTTTTGGCAAATTCATCCAATTTTTTTTCAATTTCTAAAGAACTATCTAATTCTAACAATTCATTTACAAATTTATTTGTATCTTCATAATTTAATAAAGAAATTAATTTTTTTACTTTATTAACAGAATTTATATTAACACTAAATTCATCTAATCCAAGACCAACTAATAAAATTATACCTAATGGATCTGCAGCTAATTCACCACACATACCAGTAAATTTGTTTTCATATTTTTTAGTACTATCAATCGTATTTTTTATTAATTTAATTACTCCTGGATTAAACCAGTTATAATATTTTGAAACATGTGGATTAACTCTATCCACTGCAAGAGTATACTGAACTAAATCATTAGTACCAATACTAAAGAAGTCAACATATTTAATAATCTCTTCTGCACATACAGCAATAGAAGGTATTTCCACCATAACACCTACATTAATATTCTTATTATAAATCTTTTCCTCACCATCTAAATCACTTTTAGCTTCGTTTAATATTGCATTACAAGCTTTAATATCTTCTAATGATGATATCATAGGATACATAATCGATATGTTTCCATATACACTAGCCCTTAAAATTGCTTTTAATAAAGTTTTAAACAATTCTTTATTATCTATGCAATATCTAATAGCTCTATAACCTAAAAATGGATTTTCTTCCTTAGGAATATCAATATAGGAACATTTTTTATCCCCACCAATATCAAGAGTTCTTATTATGACCTTCTTATCACCTAATTTTTCAGCAAAATTTTTAAAGACATTAAATAAATACTCTTCTGTTGGTGGTACTTGTTTATTTAAATATAAAAACTCTGTTCTAAATAAACCTACACCATCAATTTTATTCTTGTCTATCTTGTCTAATTCAACTAAATCACCAGAATTAGCACATACTTCAAAATATTTATTATCAATTGTATAAGCTTTATCACTAATTTGATCTAATTCTTTTTTAATTTCTAGTTCTTTTTTAATTAAGTCTTTAATATTATTAATTTCGCTAAAATCTAATTCGTTCTCAACATAACTACTATTACCATTAATAAATAATAATTCTCCATCAGAAAAAATCTTAATGCTATCTTTTATACCAAATACAGCAGGAATTCCTAGTGTATTAGCTAAAATACCTACATGACTAGTTTTACCACCTATTTCTGAAATGATTCCCTTAACATAAGATAAATCACCCGAAAGTAAAATGTTAGGTGTTATTTCATGAGCAACTAATATACTATCTTCTTTTATTTCACTTAAATCAAAAGATTTAATACCCATAAAAGATTTTAACACTTTATTTTTTATATCAATTATATCTGTAGATCTTTCTTTTAAATAATTATTATCACTTTTACTTAAATCATCTGCTTTTTTATTAAAATAACTAGTAATAGCATATGCACCATTAATTAAATTTTCTCTAATATTATTCTCAATATCAGTTTTAAGTGATTTTGCTTTCAAAACCATTTTATTAAAATCACATAATTGTTTTAAATCATCATCAATTAACGAATTAATTATATTTTCATACGATTTAATACATTCATCAATTGAATTATTAACCTTTAAAATTTCATTATCGATAGAAGTAGAATCTATTTTACTGTCATTAACTTCAGGAACAACGTCATTAATAATGACACATTTTCCTAATCCTAAACCATTACTTACTTTTGTACCATAATGCTTCATAAATTATTCCATTGTTTCTATTAATTCGACCAGTTCTAAAACAGCTTGTTCTTCATCTGGTCCTTCAGCTTCGATAGAAACTTTATCACCACAATTAATATTAGAAGTAACTACATCTAATACTTCTTTAGCATCTACTTTTTTATCACCAAATACTAAAGATATTTCAGAATCAAAATTCATAGCTTTTTCAGCAACCATTGAACCAGGTCTAGCATGTAAGCCTGTTTTACTTTTTACCACTGCATCTTTTTTAAACATTTTATCCCTCCATGTCTACTATCTTCTATCTTAAGAATATAATATCATAAAAAAAAAGTAAGATAAATATCTTACTTATATAAAGACTTCACTTTACATTTATTTTTATATATTTCTCTAACTTCTTTTAAAGAATTATGAGTACCAACATCATAACAATTACCATTAAAATTATAAATATATGTAGGATTATTTCTAACAACATATTCTAAGAAATAACCTGGAGCATCAGGATTATTTCCTTCATTTAAATAATTATCAACTTGATTAAATACTTCTTTAGGATATATATATGTTGCAAAAACAGCTTTATTACTAATAGGATTAGCTGATTTTTCTTTTAGTTCTACAATTCTATTACTTGAATCTGTTAATGCTACTCCCATTCCCTTTAATTGTTCTATATCATTAATTATTGAAGAAGTAACAACAGGTTTTTTAATTTTTTTATAATAATCAATAAAATCTTGTAAATTATAATCGAATAAATTATCACCTGCTATAATTATTACATCATCATTGATATTCATTTTATCTTTAGTATATTTTAAATCACCAACAGCACCTAATTTATCATCATTATTTGTTGTATAATCGTTTAAAACAGTTAATTTTTTATTTTTATTTAATGTATCTTTCCAATTAATAAAATGATTATAATATCTATCATTTGTAATTAAATATATTTCATCAATATCACTTATATTGTCAATTTGATCCATTATATAGTTTAATAAAGGTTTTCCATCTTCTATTTCTAATAATGCTTTAGGAAAGTTTTTTGTAATTGGAAATAATCTTGTTGCATATCCTGCACATAATAAAATACATTTCATGTAAATATCCCTCCTGCGAAATAATTATATCATATTTTCATATTATGTGGTATAATTTATAATGTTGTAAGGAGGAAATTTAATATGTTAAAGAAGATTGGACCATATGGTCTAATTACAATTGGCTTCTTATTATCAATATTAATTGGAGGAACATTACTATATTTACCTATTTCACAAAAAGCAGGTGCTGATGTGTCATTAGTAGATGCATTTTTTATAACTATTAGTGCCATTTGTGTTACAGGATTATCTACTATAGATGTAGCAAATTCTTTTAATTTATTTGGATATACTATAATCGCCTTACTTATTCAAATAGGAGGATTAGGTATAGTATGTGCAGGACTTAGCATTATACTTTTAGCAGGTCAAAAAATAGGTATAAAAGAACGTATTCTAATAAAAGATTCATTAAATTTAAATTCACTAAAAGGTATTGTAAAACTTGTTAAATCAATTTTTAGAATAACATTTATAATTGAATTTATTGGTGCACTATTTAGTTTTTGTTCATTTATAAAATACTATAAATTTAAAGATGCAATAGTAATAAGTATATTCCATTCAATATCTGCATTTAATAATGCAGGATTTGACTTAATTGGTAATTTTAGAAATTTAGTTCCTTTTGAAAATGACATACTATTAAATTTAACAACATCCGGTCTTATAATTCTTGGGGGATTAGGGTTTATTGTAATTAATGAAATAATTGAAAAAAAAGATTTTAAAAAAATAAGTTTACATTCAAAAATTGTTATTAAGATGTCTATCGCATTATTGATAATAGGAACACTTGTTATATATGCATCAAGTGATATTAGTTTACTAGCATCTTTTTTTACAAGTGTATCATCAAGAACAGCAGGTTTTAATACTGTACCTATTGATTCATTTAATAAAGTATCATTACTTTTTATTATGATTTTAATGTTTATTGGTGCATCACCTAGTTCTACTGGTGGAGGTATTAAAACATCAACATTTTATTCTTTAATAAAAGGAACATATTCAATATGTTCTAATAAAAGATGTCATTCTTTTAAAAGAGAAATATCTCATGAAACAATTTTAAAATCATTTATCGTTTTATTTGTAGGTATGATAGTTGTAACATCTTGTTTATTATGCTTATGTATATTTGAACCTAATATTGATTTATTAGACTTGTTATTTGAATCTATTAGTGCTTTTGCAACTGTAGGATTATCTACAGGTATCACACCTGAATTATCTACAATTAGTAAAATAGTAATAATGATAACTATGTTTATCGGAAGAGTTGGTGGATTAACACTTTTATCATTATGGACTAAAAAAGGAAAAAAATATGTTTCATATCCTACAGAGGATATTTTAATTGGTTAGGAGGAAAATTATGAAAATTCAAAAACCATCAATTGAATATGGTATTATTGGATTGGGTAGATTTGGTTTTAATCTTGCTATATCACTTGCTAATGCTGGTAAAGAAGTAATGGTAATAGATAAAGATGAAAATAAAATTAGACAAATTAAACATCTTGTAGATGAAGCATTTATAGTTAAAAGCTTAGATAAAGAAATTCTTGAAGAAACAGGTATTCAAAATTGTAATACTGTAATAGTTGGTATTTCTAAAGAATTAGATATAAGTATCTTAACAGTATTAAATATTATTAATATGAAAGTTCCAAGAGTAATTGCTAAAGCCACTACTGATGAACATGGAACAATCTTAGAAAAACTTGGTGCAGAAGTAATTTATCCAGAAAGAGATATGGCTATTAAATTATCAAATAAGTTAATCAGATCCAAATCATTAGAATTTATTAAATTAGCAGGTGATATGACAATAGCTGAATTCAAACTTCCTGCATATTTAATTAATAAAACAATAGAAAAATGTGATTTAAGAAAAGATTTTGGTTTAAGTATAATTGCTATCGAAAATAAAAAATGTACATATACAGAAGTTGATCCTAAATATTTATTAAATGAAGATGATATTCTAGTATTAGTAGGATCAAATAAAAACATTAACAAATTTGAAAAATTCATTCAAAAAAGAGAAGTAAAATAATAAAAAATTAATCTATAAATAATATGTAATTATTTATAGATTTTTTATTATTTATAATATTGATTTATAAAAAATTAAATGTTAAAATGTACTTGAAGATAGGATGTGAGAAATGATTAAAGTAATTTATATATTATATTTTTTCATTTCTTGCATTTTTTTTTGAGGAGGGTTATATTTGATAAATAATGATGATAAAAAATTATTATTAGAAAAAATTAAAGAATTATGTAAAAAGGAAATTAGTTTATCTGATTTATCTGAAACACTTGAACTTAATAAATATGAAACATTGAGTTTATTAAAAGAATTAGAGAATGATAAAGATAATATCGTTAAAAAAGTAAAAGATGACGATATATATTTATTTAATAATGGGGAAAGAAATAATGAAGAAAACTATTATCATTTTGAAACAGATGATAATAATGAAATTAAATTTACTCTTATTTCGGATACAAGAATAGGATCTAAATATCAACAAATTTCAATTCTAAATGATATTTATAAAAAAAGTGCTGAATTGGGGATTGATAAAGTAATTCATTGTGGTAATATTACAGAAGGCTTATATCCTGTTAAAAATAAATATTCTAATACATTGTTTTTAGATGATACTATGAGACAAGTTAATTATGTTATTGAAAATTATCCTTATATAGAAGGGATTAAAACATATTTTATTAATGGTACTAAGGATGAGACACATTTTAAGAATGATGGAATTAATATTGGTAAAAGAATTTCTGAAGAACGTGATGATATGATTTATTTAGGTACTAATACTTGTCATATTACAATTGATAAAGTTAATATGCTATTGATTAATTTAAATTTAGCTAAGACTTATACTATATCATATAGACCACAACAATTTATTAATTCGATGAGAAGTGAAGATAAGCCAAATATTTTACTTTATGGAGGATTACTAGAAATGCAAAAATTTAATTATAGAAATGTAAATTGTATTTCTGTTCCGAGTGTTGTTGCAACGACTGATGAAATGACACAAAAAAGATATAGTAATAATATAGGTGCTTGGTATATAACTGTAAAAGTAAATAAAAAAGGTTATTTAGAAAGTATTCAAGCTTTAGCATCTCCTTATTATGTTACTAATAAAGAAGACTATATTAAATCTAAAGTATTATATTTAACAAAGGGGGGACAATAAATGATAAATAATTCAAATGATTATGCGTTTGTCGAAAAGGTATATAAAATTGTTAAAAATGGAATGTATTTAGAAGATTTATGTAATGTATTAGAATGTTCTTTAGAAGAAGCAATAGGAATTCTTGAACTATGCAAAATATATGGTAAAAATGTAGAATTATTGAAAGACAATCAAAATAAATACATTATACAAAAGAAAATTATAAAAAAAACAAGTTTTGGTACTAAACCAAATTTAAATGATTTAATACATACTAAATTATGTGTCGTATCTGATACACATTTCGGTAATACTCAACAACAATTACATTTATTAAACGAAATATATAAAGAAGCCTATAGAAGAGAAATAGATACTGTCCTTCATTGTGGAGATTTAGTTGATGGTGATTATTCTTCTGTAAGAAAAGAGCAACCAAAGTACCTATTTTTGCATGGATATGATGAACAAGCAGGATATGCATGTGATATGTATCCAAAAGTAAATGGTATTAAGACTTATTACATTTTAGGTAGTCATGATGAAACTCATTATAAAAATGGCAAAGCTACAATTAATAATTTATTAAGTAGATGTCGAGAAGATATGATATTCTTAGGTCAAGATAGGGCTGATATAGTTATTAATAAAATTAAAATCACAATGTCACATCCTGGAGGAGGATCAACAGCTGCTTTATCATACAAATTACAAAAACGTATTGAAGAATTAGAAAGTGGTAATAAACCAAAAATATTATTAGTAGGTCATTATCACAAAAGTTACTTTTGTTTAGATCGAAATGTATATGGTTTTGAAATTCCATGCTTGTGTAACATTACACATTTTCAAGAAAAAAATAATTTAACAAATACTGTCGGAGCATATTTTTTAGATATTTACTCAGATAATCATGGAAATGTTCAATATCTTTTACCAGAAGAAATAATATTTAATCAAAATGATTTTTGGGAAGAAGCAGGAAAAGATGCTAAAAAAGTAAAACAATTAGTAATATAAAAATTAGAGAAATCTAATTTTTTTTTGTAAAAAAAAACGACTATTTTAATGAGTCGTTTGCTTTTGAATTAATGTTTAAGTCAGCTGTTCTTCCTAATTTGTACGCATAGTATCCTGCTGCACCTATCATAGCAGCATTATCTGTGCAATATTTTATATCGGGAACACACAATTTAATATTTTCAAGTTTGCATTCTTTTTCTAATTTTGATCGTAAACCTTTATTTGCTGCAACACCTCCTGCAACAATTAAATTATGAACATTATATTCTTTTAATGCTTTCATAGTTTTCTTTACTAAAATATCAGTAACCCTATTTTGAAAAGAACATGCTAAATTTTCTTTTATAATCTTATTTCCTCTTTGTTCTTCATTATGTACCAAGTTAATAACAGCACTTTTGATTCCACTAAAACTAAAATTATATGAATCATCATCTAATGGGATTGGTAATTTATAAGTATCCTCACCTTCAAATGCCATTTTGTCAATTAAAGGTCCACCAGGGTAAGGAACATTAATAACTCTAGCTACTTTATCGTATGCTTCACCAATCGCATCATCTAACGTTCCACCGATACGTTTAAATGAATAATCTTCTTCCATTAAAACTAAATCGGTATGACCACCACTAACCACAAGAGCTATAAGAGGAAATTCCATAGGTTGAACTAAATTATTAGCATATATATGCCCAGCAATATGATGTACAGGGACTAAAGGTTTATTGTAAAGATAAGCTAATGTTTTTGCTGCTTGCATTCCTACTAATAATGATCCAATTAATCCAGGTCCATATGTAACAGCAATAGCATCTATATCTTCAATTTTCATTCCTGCTTTGTTTAAGCATTCTTCAATTACAATTGTAATACTTTCAACATGATGTCTGCTTGCAATTTCTGGTACTACTCCACCATATAATGCATGTATGTCCATTTGAGTTAACACAACAGTAGCAATTTCATCATGTCCATTTTTAATAATAGAAACACTTGTTTCATCGCAACTCGATTCAAAAGCTAAAATATATGTATCTTTCATGTTACACCATCTCTCTAATCATTAAATATCCATCATTTTTGCCATAATATTTTTTTCTTATTGTAGCAATTGTGAAACCATATTTTTTATATAAATTAATTGCTGCATCATTTGATTCATCAACTTCTAAAGTAATATTTATACATTTATTATCAATAGCAAATTCAATTAATTTATCCATTAACTTTGAAGCTATATTTTTATTTCTATATGATTTTTCAACATAAATGTAATTAAGTTCTATTCTATCATAAATAAATGAAAAATCAACAAATCCTATATTTTTATCATCAATACTATATATTAAATACTTACTAAACTTACTTATATCATTTATTTTAGTATTAAAATATTTTAAAAAAGAATTTATTAATTCTTTTTCTGTAGTATAATTAATCATTATTCTTTGTTTGTAATTTAGCTTCTGCTTCAGTAATTTTTAAATATGTAGGATTTAATGAATGAGGATTTACACCAACATCATTTTTATGTTTATTAATAACTTTTAAAATGTCAATTTTTGAATCAATTTTTTTAAGATTTTCAAAATCATCGTCAGAAATTAATATATAATTTTTATCTTTTAATTCTAATAATAATTGTTCAATTGATATATATCTATCTTCTATTACTGTGTTTAGTATATTATCATAAACACCAGCATATACACAATCTCTTCTTGCATCTATCATTGCAACATTTAATTCGTAATTAGTATTCGTAGAAGCTAATACTTCTAAACTAGATATAGGAATTACTTTTTTATTTAATGTCCAAGCAAATGTTTTACAAATAGTAACTCCAATTCTTACACCAGTAAATGATCCAGGCCCTGTTATAGAATATATCTTATCTATATCATTTGGAATTATATTAGCATTATCAATACATTGCTTAATAACTTCAAATACTTTTACTGATAAATCACTATTAAGTTTTTCATTATAATAACTTAATACTTCATTTTTATCCTCATCTACAACAGCTACAACAAGTTTAAAATTTGAAGTATCTAAAAGTAAACTTATCATAAAACAGCCTCACATAAATCTTCATATTGTTTTCCATATGGTGTTAAAATTAAAACTCTTTTATTTTCATCAGTTACTACAAATTTTATATCTAATCTTTCTTTAGGTAATATATGTTTGATAGTATTAGCCCACTCTATAACAACTATTCCACCTTTTTTATAATAATCTTCGATTCCAACACCATCTGTTTCACCATCTAGTCTATATACATCCATATGATATAATGGCATCTCACCACTTTCATATTCTTTTATTATTGTAAAAGTTGGAGAAGTAATTGTTTCTTCAATTCCTAAAGCATTTGCAATTCCCTTTGTAAACATTGTTTTTCCACTTCCTAATTCACCATTAAGACAAATAATCATATTAGGAAATTTTTCTGATTCAAAGTTTTGTGCTAACTCAATTGTTTCCATTTCATTGTGCATTGTAACTCTATATTCCATTTAAATCACCACTTTAATTATACAAAAAAATAATTATTATTACAATCAACTTATAAAAATAAACAAAAAAAAATTAGCAACTTCCTATTTTCGCTTACACTATCTTCGGCGTTAAAGAGCTTAACTTCTGTGTTCGGGATGGGAACAGGTGTATCCTCTTTGCTATCGTTACTAATTTAAATATTGAGAAAATTAATTCTCTGAA
>JALERC010000021.1 GCA_022763805.1 Mycoplasmatota bacterium
TTTTCAACATCTAATCTATCAAATTTATTATATAATCTTTTTAAATCTTCTTTTTTAATTCCTCTACCAGTATCATATACTTCTATTTCTAGATTACATATATCATTACTATTAAAACATGTAATATTCATAGCAACAATACCTTCATCTGTATATTTAATGGCATTAGATAATAAATTATTTATTATTTCTTTTACATGTTGTTTATCTCCAATTAATTCATATGGAATATCATCAGATATATTAATTTTATAATCAATTTTCTTATCTTTAATTCTTATACTTTGAACACGTGCTAGAGAACTTATTTCTTCCTTAAAATTATATGAAACTTCGACAATTTCCATTTTTTCAGATTCAATCTTATTAATATCCATAATGTTTCCTACTATCTCTAGTAATGTATGTGATGCATCTATTATGTCATTTAAGTCTTCTTTCATGATATCAGGACATACATCTCTATCTTTCATATCTTCAGATAAACCAACTATAGCATTAAGTGGGGTTCTAATTTCATGTGACATACTACTTAAAAAATCACTTTTAGCTTTATTGGCATTATCTGCTCTCTTCCTAGCTTCTTCTAATTCTTGAATCATTTTTAAATCAGGATTTTCAATAGTAAACATCATTAATAGCAATGCAACATTTGCAAAAAATTCAAGACATATAAATTCTGGAACTATTGCTCTTGTTATTAATACTATAAGAAAAAATACTAATAAAGAAACTATAGGTACTAATTTTCCTTCAAGTTGTTTCTTATATTTTAATGATATATAAAATATACATATTAATGCTAATGCTGCTGCAATTGATGTTACAACTATAGCAGGTCCTACTGTGACCATATAGTTTAAATCATTTGTAACTTTAAGTTCTAATGGCATAAATAATACTAATAATGTTAATATAATATTTATTATATTTAATATCTTTTTATTTTTTTTATTATCAATTTTTGTTAAATAAGAAACATACGAAAGAAGATTAGCAAAATAATTTACTATAGCAATGCATTCAATACGATTTGCAAGTAATATTATATTAGTATTATAATTTATATATATAAGATAAACAGCTATTAAACAAAAAAATGTTAATACAAATGCATCACTAATCATATTAAAATAAATTCTATTTTCTTTTCTTAAATTTGTTACTTTTAATCTATATATAACAAGTAAAACTATATTTATAATTAGTCCACATAAAGGAATATACATGTTATACATTTTATCACCTACCCTATTATAAAAAAAGTATATCATAAATTACGAAAAAAAACTATCTTCTTCCAGATAGTCTTTTTGATTTTAAGAATGCAGTTTTATGATTTGGTTCTAATTCATCTATATGTTTAAATGCTTCTTCGTTTGTTACAACAGGATTAGCAACCTTTGCTTTACCAATTAATTTCTCATTTTGTAAATCTAATTTGTAATTAATAGAAGGTATATCGCATGCTCTTATTAATTCTTGTTTTAATTCTTCCCATTGTTCTTTTAATGTTTTTTCTTTTTCTAAATCAGCTCTTTTATAAGTTGAATATTTTTCCATTAATTCATAATACATCGTATTCATTATTTCTAATAATTCATCTTTTTTCTTAAATAAATCATCATCTTTACCAATGTAAAAATCTTTACCTCTTTTTGAATAACATTTTCTACCATTAACTTCATCATAATGCATGATAGTTGGTACTATTGGTACACCTGTTTCTTGTGCTAATTTAAGTGACCCTATATTAATATCTTGAATTAACCAATTTTCTGAATTATGGTCGTCAGAACCATGTCTTTCATCACTTAAACCATTATCATCTAAATTCCAATATCCTTCAGGAAATAGCCAAATATTTCCACCATTTTCTAAAACGTATTTCATTTTATTATAAGATGCTTTTCTGTTTTCTTTATTATCTCTATTTAATAAAATTATTCCATTTGCCCAAAGTCCTAAACCATTTGTTGTTTCTAAAGTTAAGTCTGGATTACCAAATAAAACATATGAATTATTTTTAATTGCATTAGCACCTAATACTATATCATCAGCTTGTCTGTGATTAGTTACAAATATTTTGTTACCTTTAGATAATTTCATAGTATCTTTTTCTTTGATTAATTTATATTTAGTTTGAGTTAAATAAACTCTTTTAAGAATTGGAGATATTAATTTTCTAATTTTAATACCTTTTTTAGATAAAGTTTCTTCAACATTATTACTTAATAGAAAATCTACTGAATGACTTGTTCCATTTTTTAAATCTTTTATTATTTTCACAATAATCCCCCATTTGCTGGGTTTTATTCTATCATTTAACATTGGCATTGTCAATTTTATCCTCCATTATATTTGCATAGATTTTTTTATATTCTCTGGATTTATTCCTAATTGTCTTAATATTTCAAATGAAAAATTAAATGTTTGTCCCGCACCACACGCAGTAATGATGTTTTTGTCAATATGTACTTTTTTATCAACATAATTAGAATCAAGTATTTCTACAAATTCTTTATCTGGATAAACAGTTGCTAATTTATTTTCTAATACTCCTGAAAGTTTCAAAACAATAGGTGCTGCACATATTGCTGCTATTAATTTATTTTTATTATTAAAATATGTTAAATAATTTATTATTCTTTTATCATCTCTTAAATTATATGTACCTGGAATTCCTCCAGGAAGAATGATGATATCATATTCTTTAATATTATCATTTATTAGCTCATCTACAATTACATTTGTAGAATGACTGGTTTTTACTACTTTTTCACTACCAAATAATGTAACTTCTACTCCACCCCTATTTAATATATCTTTACATCCGAGTGCTTCTATATCCTCAAATCCATTTTCAAGTATTATTGCTGCTTTCATATTTACTCCTATTCTATATAACCTATATATGGTAATTCTCTTAATTTTTCTTCATAATCTAGTCCATAACCTACAACAAATTTATTTTCAATAGTAAACCCTACATAATCTGCTTCTATATCTTTAATTCTTCTTGATGGTTTATCAAGAAGTGCAAATATTTTAACACTTTCAGCATTTCTGTTAATATAATTGTTTTTTAAATAATATAATGTTGTTCCTGTATCAATAATATCCTCTATAATTAGTAAATTTTTTCCTGTTAAATCATCATCTAAGTCCAGTTCTATTTTTAATTCTCCTGTTGATTCTTTTTTTTCATATGATGATACTTTAATAAATTCAATTGTAACATCTCCTGTTATTCTTTTTGCAAGTGTACTTGCGGCTATTATTGCTCCTTTTAATGTAACAACTAATGTTAGTTCTTTTCCTTTATAATCGTTACTTATTTGTTTACCTATTTCTTCTAATCTTTTTTCAATTTCTTCTTCACTAATCAAAACTTTCATATTTACCTCCATTATTAAATATATTATAGCATCTTTTTAATTTATATTGAAAAAAAAAACAATATTACATATTAATATTATTTTTTTCTTGTCTTTCTTTCGATTTTTTTACAATTTCAGCTTCACTTTTTGATGTTCTTTTAAATAACATTCTAATTCCAAATATTATAGCATAGACACCTAAAATAAAACCAAATATTACAAGTATTAATCCTGTTTGGTCCATTATTATCACCTCTACCATAATAATTATAGCATATTTATTTTTTCTTTACTAGTGATATACCACATAAATAACTAACTATTGATTGGGGTTGTTTTTTAATAATTATTAAGTAATCTTTTATTACTTCAATTGTAATATTAATATCTTCTTTATAGAAACATCAGTTATTTGGACAGTTACTTCAATCTTGTTGAGATATTCAGTTATTTTCATATAATTATATTTTATAAAAAAAAATTAATTAATTATGTATAATTAATTAAAATTTATTAATGTTTTAATTCATAGTCTATTACAAAATCTTTAATTCTTTTCATTTTTAAGTCTTGCATTCTTTTCCCATTATCTCTTATTATTTCTAATACATAAGAAATAGGATTATCTTCTAAATATTCTGTTAAATCTATTTTATGAGATAATGGTATAAGATGTTCTATATCATCTTCTTGATCTAAAGTTATTTGTTTGTCAATTAAATCAATTGATAAATCACAAACGTACATATTATTATCTTCTAAATATAAATTTGCAAAATGAAAATTATCATTATCTTCACTTAACAATAAATAGTTTTCTATTTCTAATAAATCTAATTCATCCTTTAATCTCATTGCAAATGCTTCGCTTGTTCCTTTTTTATCTTTTTTTGTTCTCATTATATTTTTAATCATTATTTCATATGCGCTTAAATTCATTTTTCTATCATGTGATTTTTCACGATTATAATATGCTTCATCATATGAACATTCATTTAAGAGTTTATCATATATTGCAAATAAACTTTTTTTTGGTTTTTTTAATATGTCTTTAATTTCATTCATTATTTCATGATTTTCACCATATTTTATTAATACTTGATTGGGTGTAAGTACTTCACAAACACCATTATATATAATTTTCATTTCCTCTGAGTTGATCCAATATATTTGCATAACTTACCTCCCTATTTTTGATTATATCAAAAAAAAATAGATTTGTTAATCTATTTTTTTAGTAATTTATATTGTGTTTTATCAATTAAAATGCTTCCTAGTGGTGCTGTAATAATAATAGATAAAACAGCTACAGTAAGTACAGTATTACCACATAGTAATCCCATTTCTAATGGTACTCCACCAATTGCAGCTTGCACTGTTGCTTTTGGTATTTGTGTAATACATGTGAATAATCTTTCTTTATTATTAAATTTTGTTTTTAATAAACATAAATAAGTTCCTAGCATACGGAATAATAAAGCAATAAATATAATTACAATTGTACCTAATCCAGCTTTAAAAGCATAACTAATATTAACTGAAGCCCCTACAAGTACAAATAAAATTATTTCAGAAATTAACCACATTTTTGAAAATTTAACTTGAAAAATTTTCGATAAACTAGGATATTTATTAAATATTGTAACTCCCATTGCCATAATTGCTAAAAATCCACTTATAGCTAATTTGCCTTCTAATGATTTTTCAATACTAACAAATAAGAAACAAATACTTAATAAAATAATTACTTTATAAGTATTTCGTAATTTATAATTTTTAAATAAGTATACCATTATAAATCCTACTAAAACTCCCATTAATATTCCTAATATGATTGATATAGGAATATTTAAAAAGCTCATTATTGATATTTTAGAACCTTTTGCAAGTGCAAGTAATGCTGTAAATATAACTATTACATATACATCATCTGCACTAGAACCTGCAATTACCATTTGAGGTAATCCTTTCTTACCATAACCATTTTCTAATAAAAATGTCATTCTTGGCACTATTACAGCTGGACTAACTGCTCCCATAACAGCTCCTAAAATTGCTGATTCTAAAAGTGTAAGTCCTAGTAATTTAGGTCCAAAAATTATAAATCCTAATATTTCAAATGTTGCTGGTAAAAAACATAAAAGCACAGCAGGTCTTCCTACTTTTTTTAGATCAGTTAAATCAAGCGACAATCCTGCTTTTAGTAAAATAATTATTAATGCTATTTCTTTAATATCTCCAGAAATACTTAATAGCGATTCATCAAGCATATTAAACATACTTGGTCCTAACATAATCCCAACTATAAGCATTCCAATTATATTAGGTAATTTTATTTTTTCCAAAATTATTGCTGATACTAATCCTAAAAGTATAATTAATGCTAAACTATTTAACATAAAAATTCACTTCCTTTTTTTTACAACTAATCATCCATTATACACTTTTTTTAAAATTTTTCAAATTGAAAAAAAACTACAAAATAAATGTAGTTTTTCTATGTCTCTCGTACCATTTCTTAATTTTAGATAAGTCATATATTAAATATATTAATATTACAAATAAGATATAAAATAAATCTGATGGAATTATTAATCCTTTTATAAATGCTACAACTGATTCAAAGACGAATAAATAAAATATATATGTCATTAAGACGCTATAATTTTCATCTTTTTTATATTCTTCTTGTACGATCATTTTTTCATTTTTATTTAATTCATTATAATGTTTTTTTCTAAACATCTTTAAGACGTTTTTCTTTTCTATGTAGTTTTTATTTTCATACCATAATATTACTTTATATTTTGTTAAAGCTAAATATAATAATATTATAAATATAGCAAAAATACATGATACATAATATAAACTATTTGGTAATAATATTTCAATAATAAATAGTAATACTAATAATGCTAATGTAATTTGTTTATATTCTTTATTAGTTTCTATATAAGTATTATATATTCTTCTTTGATCATTTATTTTTAAATTGTGGAATTTTTTCTTTAGCATACTCTTTACTCTTTTCTATTTCATAATTGGTTCCAAAGATTAAAATATCTTTTTTGGATATCTTAATATTATTTTTGTCAAACCATTTTTTTACATTAATTGAATTTATTATATATAGAATAACTGCTATAACAAGTAAAACAGGAAGTATTAATTTTGTTATATATTCATATATATAATATGATACTACTATAATAAGTATCATTAATGGAAATAAAAATTTACTTTTTTTGCATTGCTTTGAATACATTCTTGATGCTATTTTCTTTTCTGTATATGATAAATCTTTATATTTTTTCATACTATCACCAATTATATTGTAGCATATAATTTTTATAATTCGTTAACTTTTTTAATATTTTTCACAATATACATAAATGGTGTATCTAATATAGCAATAATATATTTGAATATAAGCATTGTAACCATTATTTCTAACATCTCAGATATAGGCATAGTACCTATAAATGCTAAAATCGTAAAAATAAATGTGTCAACTGTTTGGCTCATAAATGTACTGCCATTGTTACTTAACCATAATATATTAAATCTTCTTTTTAGATATGCATATGCATAAGCGTCAAATGTTTGACTAATAAAATATGCTGTTAAACTTGATAAAGTTATTCTTGGTATATAACCAAATATTACATTTAATGCATCTTGACTAGTATCAAATTTAGATGGTTCAAATTGTAAAAATAATGTCATTAAAATAGAGAAAATACACATTATTATAAATGATAGTTTAACGCCTAATTTATTAGCTTCAATTCCATATTTTTCATTTATTATATCTGTTGCTAAGAAAATAGATGCATAACTAATATTACCTAATGATGTTGTTAGGCCCATAAACTCTGAAATTTTTACTGTTTGAATATTACTTATAATAATATTTACACATATCCAAATGTATAAGCCATTTTTTCCATAAAATTTATAACATAAAGTTGTTAAAATAAATGTTAATAATAAATAAACTAATGCAACTAATACGTTCATTATAATTCCTCATCATATTCTTTTACTCTTATTGTAATTCCATCTATTTTTTTATAAACTCTATGCTTATTCTTTTTGATTTTATGTAATATTTCTTTTTCTAAATCGATATCTAATATTTCTGATATTCCAAGCAAATATATAGCTACATCTGCAAGTTCTTCTCCTAAATCATTTTTTTTCTTTCTATATGCTTCATAAGCTTCTCCTACTTCACCATATAAATTACAAAATTCTTTAGGTATATCAGTAGTATTAAACCCCTTATTTACTTTATTCTCATATACTTGTTTTTGTAAATCATTTAAGTCTACCATAATATCACCCGTTTCATTATAAACTAAAAAAAAGATAATATCAATCATCTTTTTTGTAACTTTTATTAAATAATAAACATAAAAATAATATTAGATTATAAAATATAATTCTTGTTGTATGTATCCATACGAAGAAATTAGATGGTATTTTTACTTTCATATTACTAAATGGACTTACAGCCATAAATACACCTATAATTAGTGTAAATATAGCTGGAATTGATTGTTTTATTATTTGTACATCTGATTTATATTCATAACTAGGATATTTTAAATTTAAATAAAGTCCTAACATAGATATATTTAATTGATATAAAATTGGTGTTACATACATCATTGTTTTTATATAGTTATTAGGATTTAAATAATAATTTAAGAGTGTTCCATTTAATATAATAAATGGAATTGAAACAGTCATATTAACCATTATTTTGGATAAATATAATGTACTTCTTTTTATTGGTAATGACTTAATTATATTAATTGTTCTTTTTTCCATTGAAATAGAAGATGCTGTTGTTGAATTTAAAAGACAAAAACTTCCCATTAATATTGGAGCATAGTTTTCTATTATATATCTTAAATTAATATTTCCTATAATAGATGTTAGATCATCTTTATCTAGAAATATATATAAAAATACTATAATAGTAAATAGAATAGAACCTAATGTAGTATTCATTACATACATGTTTGATGATGTATATGTTTTTAATTCTTTATTATATAGTGATATTATTTTAGAATGTTTATTAAATTTAAGTTTTAATAATTTTTTCGTTTT
This sequence comes from Mycoplasmatota bacterium, assembly GCA_022763805.1. Lineage (GTDB taxonomy): Bacteria > Bacillota_I > Bacilli_A > RF39 > UBA660 > CAJGDV01. The sequence continues at coordinate 8,502 of JALERC010000021.1, forward strand.
ATAATTATTTATAAGGTTATATATTTTAGTGTGAAATTTATTAATAATTAATATGTATATTATGAATAATATTATTGGAATTAATATAAATAGTATTAATGATTTCATATTATTATATATAAGTATTTCTACATATAATTTTGTAAGTGGATACATTTTATTAAATGTATCTAACAGTTCCATAGCATCGTCTACAGTTTCTTTCGTATTAGAAAACATATTATATGAAAATGCTAACATAAATAAAAACATTATTAATGTGAGCATTAAATTTATTATTTTTCTTTCCTTAAATAAATTAGATATAGTTGTAAATATAATACCTAGTATTGTTGAAATCATAATAGGAACCAATGGTATTATAAATAGTGTTATGAAATATATTATATGAAAATATATGGATACATCTGAATTTCTTACATAAATAATATATGGTGATATCATAAATACAATAGTATAAATCATATTAAATATATATAATGTAATTAATTTGCTTAAAAATATTTTATGTTTTTTTATAGGAAGTGAAAATAATAAGTTATAATCTTTAAATTTAAATAATAAATCATCAATTTTTTGAATATTACTTGCTATTAAAAAACTACTTATTATAGCCATGTATTGACCCAATATAATAAATAGTATCTCTGCTTCTTTATATTCCTTAATATTAGGTTCAATTATTTTATATATACTTATTGAAAAAAATGATAATAAAAGTAGCAAGAATAATAATCTTGCTATAGCATAAAAGAATTCTTTATTTGTTTTAGCATTTATTAATTTATGAAGATCAAAAAATGTTAAAACATTTACTTTTATTAAATTAAGCATCTTTAAATTGTTTACTACTTACATGTTTCATAAATATATATATAATAATATCGGCGACTAATAATCCTATTATTAATTCATTTAAATGCTTAGATAAATCAATATCAATATTAAATGGTAATAAAAATGATACAAAACCTATGAAAATTGATATAAAGGCTGGAGCTGATTGTTTTATTATTTGTATTTCATTTTTATATTCATAATTTATAAAAAAGCAATTTAGTATTATACCCATAATTGATGTAAAGATTGAACATAAAATAGGTATTATTAAACTTAATATATAAGTTTTAAAAGATGTTTTTAAATATATTGAAAGAATTGTCATATTAATTAATATTGTCGGAATTAAAATTGTTAAATTTACCATAATTTTAGATATAAATATTTCTATTGGTTTAATAGGTGATGATTTAAGTATCCATACATTTTTTCCTTCTAATGATATAGAAGGATGTGTTGTACAACTAAGTAAACAGAAACATCCGAAAATTATTGGTCCATATTTTATAAACATTTCTGAAAGCCCTTCTATTCCTAAAATAGCATCTATCTTACCTTTTCCAAAAATTACTAATGATATAACTGATAATGTTAAGAGTATAGAACCTATTGCCGTATTTAGTACATAATTTACTGAACTAAAATATTTTTTTATTTCTTTTTTATATAATGTTAATAAAATACCATTTTGTTTTAGTTCTTTCATTTTGTAATTACTTTTAACTGATTCTTTAATTAAAGCATTGTTAATATCGATAAAATTATATTCTATTATTTTTATAAATATAAACATTATTAGTAATGGTATGAAAATAAATAATAATAATGATTTAATATTATAATTATTAATTATTTCTATATATAAATTTGTGAGTGGATATATTTTATTAAACATTTCCACCATAGTTTTTCCTATATTTGCTAAATCATAAGTATTCGTATTTTCTAATTTATATGATAAAAATAATATTCCAATCATAAGCATTATTGTTAATAGTATTTGCATTAATTTTTTAATTTTAAATTTACTTGATATTATTACAATTATACTACCTACTATTGTAGATATTACTATTGGTAATATTGGTATAATTAATAATGTTATAAAAAATAATAGATGAAAAGCTAAATCGACATTTATATTGGTTATATAAAGAATATATGCTGGTAACATAAAAAGTAATGTATATATTAAATTAGATATATATAATATAATTATTTTTGATAATATTACTTTATTTTTTTTAATTGGAAGTGACATTAATAAATCATAGTCTTTAAAGCCAAAAAGTACCCCATTTACTTTATATATACCTGTAAAAAGTGTAAAAGAACTTACTAGAGCAAATACTTGTGCTAATATGATATAAGGTATTTTTAAAGCGATATAAGCTTCCATAGTTTGTTTTAAATATGTAAATATTGTAAATGATAATACTCCCAATCCCAGTATGATAAAAATAAATCCTCTTAACGATTTTAATAGTTCTTGTTTGTTTTTAGCATTTCTAATTTTATAAAAATCTAAAAATGTTAATAAATTTATTTTAATTAAATTACTCATTTTCTACTAACTCCATAAAAATATCTTCAAGACTTTTATTTTTAATAATATCTTTCATTTTACCTTGTTCAATAATTTCACCGTCTTTTATTATTGCAATTTTATTACATAGTTTTTCAGCAACTTCTAAAACATGTGTTGAGAAAAATATCGCTGTACCATTTTTACACATTTTTTTCATTATTTCCTTAAGTGTATGACTAGCAACAGGATCAAGACCCACAAATGGTTCATCCAAAACTAGTAATTTTGGTTCATGGATTAATGCACTAATAATTGCTAATTTCTGTTTCATACCATGTGAATAAGAACTTATAGCATCACCCAAATTATCCATTATACTAAATTTTTCAGCGTATTCTTTAATACGTTCTTCTCTATCTTTTTTAGATACTTTATATATATCTGCTATAAAATTAAGATAATCTATCCCTTTTAAATGTTCATACAAATCAGGATTATCTGGAATGTATGCCATTTTCATCTTACATTCTATTTCATTTGTTTTAATTGATTTACCATCAATTAAAATATCCCCTTCATCAAAATTAGATATTCCTACTATTGATTTAATTGTTGTAGTTTTACCTGCACCATTGTGTCCAACAAAAGCAAATATATCACCATCTTCAACAGTTAAAGATATATTTTTTACTGTTGGTTTTCCTTTTGTATAACATTTCGTAAAATTTTTAATTTCTAACATTTTATCCCTCCATATTAATTATAACATTATAATAAAAAAACAATACTATTTTTGTATTGTTTTTGCATTTATATGGTTAATAATTTCATCAGCAACATCATTCATGTTTCTACCCGCTAAACATGTTGTATATGTTGCTAATTGTGAATTACAAGGACTACTTATTAAATGCCAGTTTAATTTTGACATATCAGATCCTGTTGGTACTTTAGCTAATTTATTTACTATTTTCCATGATTCATGTAAATCTATATCTGGAAGTATTAATATTACATTTTTAAATTTTTTAATACTTTCAGAAACTCTATTAAATAATTCCGGATCTTCATATACAGTTTGACTTGCTTCAAATTTAATAATAGAATCATTTTTAATTGTAGGTAAATATCTAGATATATGATGAGCTTCAAATTTTTTCCAATACTTGTATCTTGCTAATACTCCTTCTTCCATTTTTAGTTTATTAGCATAATTTCTATCATATCCTAGTTCTTTATAATATTTATCTCTACTATCATCTAATGATAATGTAGGCATATTAGTTTTTTCACTAAGTATTCTCATTAATTTTGTTTTTGAAGCACTCTCAGGTCCTATTAGTAATATACTATTATCATATACGCTATTTTCCACTTTTCTCACCTACTATTCTAAATACATTATAACACAGTAAATGTAGCATTGTACACTTTATTTTATAACTTTTCCCTTATATAATACTTTTTTATTACCATATCTATCCATATAATCTAATTTATATTCTAAATTTGTAAAAATTGAAAAAAAGTAATGCATATCACTATCATCAAAAAATCGTTTATTATATCCACATGTATTATAATAATTATGTTCTATTAGAATTCCTTCTTTTGCCCCATAATTAGTATCATATATAGTATTTACTCTAAACAACATATTATGATTACTTTTTAAAATTCTTTTTAATTCATTTAATACTTTTTTAGTTGTATCACAATCAAAATAATGAAGTGATAAATCTGCTATAATTAAATCAATACTATTATCATCATATGGAAATTTTTTAGTAATATCATGTAGTAATACATTTTCATTTAAATACTTTTTAACAATATCAAGAGCATATGTTGAATAATCTATTGAAATAACATCTTTATTTAATTCTTTTATATATTTTGTGTTATTTCCTAATCCACATCCTATATCTAATATTATATCAGAACTATTTATAATATCTTTATATTCATCTAACCAATCATCATATATTATTTCACCATTGAAATTCTTTTCGTGTATTTTATTCCACATATCCTAAATTTAGTCCATCTCCATATTCTTCTATATATGCATATAGATTATTATTTTTTATACCTAAATTTTTATAAATTTTATAATATGATGTGCTAGGATTAATTTTAGTATCTCTTGTATTATCATATTCAATTTCAAATTTATTATTTTTATAAGTTATATCTGTTACTGTTACTTGATCTAATTCATTTACATCTATTATTCTTAAAAAAGCTGTTTTCTTTTTCTCAACTTTATTAAAAAATTCTTTTAATGTATTTTTATTATATATTTTATTGTTTTCACGTACATAATACCCATCTTTTATAGATTCTTTTTTACTATATTTTCGTCTTAATTCTTTAATAGGCACATAATTATTATATGTTTCTTTTTTATAACTATCACAGAATTTTCCTGATACTATTTTAAAATTAATTTCATTATTTTCATTTACATAATAATTAATTAAAGAAATATTTTGTTTTTTATCATAATATGCTTTTGTATTACAATTTTCTGAAGACAAATTATTTAAATATTTCTTTATATTTTTAGTAGCGTTATCTTTAAATATTACTTTAAATTGATTCTTTCCTTTTTTGATTATAAAATTAGGAACTTCAATTTTAATATTTTTATTACCTACTTTTGTTACATAATATTTTTTTTGAGTAGTATTATATCCTATTAAAATAACTGATATAATAATTATAAAATAACTTAAGTACTTTGTTATATCTTGTTTAGAATTCATTTTAGTAATTGCAAATATTATAGCTGCTATAGCTAATAAATTTGACTGATAACCTACTATTATTAGTGTAAGTAAAAAATCAAATAATATGATAATAAAAGTAATAATTGCTATTGTTTTATTTTTCATTTTATACCTTCTTTCTACATTCAGTATATCATAAGAAAACCTACTTTTTAAAGTAGGTTATTCTATACTTTTTAAGCTTTCTATCATATTAATCTTTTTTAGAATAAAGTGTATTATTATATTTACAATAAAAGAAAATGTAATAGTAATAAGGGCTGAATATACAAAACTTATTGGTTTTATATATCTTATAATTCTTAAATTATCTATTTCTATACTTGCAACTATTAAGTCTATAATGAATATTCCAAATACCATTCCTAATATAATTCCTATAATAGTAAATATGATATTTTCTTTATTAATATAATCATCTACTTCTTTATCATAAAAACCTAATACTTTTAATGTTGCAATTTCTCTTTGTCTTTCACTAATATTTACATTTGCTAAGTTATAAAGTACAACAAAATCTAGAAGTGCTGAAGCGATTATTAAAAGAATTACAACATAATTCATAGCATCAAACATTATACTAGCATTTTTAATCATTTTAGAAACCCTATTTATAGATGAAACACTATCAAATTTAAGTATTTCTTTATTCTTAGCATTGCTTCCTTTTACTAATAACATATTTGTTTCATATTTGCTAATAGTAGATTCATAATACTTCTTATTCATATAAATGTAATGACCAACATAATTTTTAGTTATTCCTTTTATTTTTAGTTTATAGTTTATTCCATCAATATTAATTTTTATATTATCATTAATTTTTTTATTAAGACTTTTAGCAATTTTATCAGTAATAATTATTCCTTCATCATCTAAAGTTAATTTTTTCTTATCTTTTAATGCTTTTAAATCATATACCTTATTTAATTCAGTATTATTTTTAAATACTACTATGTTTGTTTCAAAATCTTTTTCTTTACTTTCAATAATACCAGATATTCCTTTTGTTTCAACATATATTTCAGGCTTTATTTTATCTACTATTTTTTCTATTTCTGAGTCATTAGATAATATTATGCTTGAATCATATTTAATAATTTCTTTAAATTGTTTGTTAGGTATTTCAATTACAGAATCTTTAATTCCGAATCCTGTAACTAATAGTGCTGTACATCCAGATATACCAATTATCGTAGTAATAGATCTTTTTTTATACCTAAAAATGTTTCTTGTAGTAACTTTATTTGAAAAATTAAAATGTTTCCAAATAAATGGTATATTTTCTAAAAGAATTTTTTTACCATTTTTTGGTGCTTTTGGTCTCATTAATTGTGAAGCTTGTTCTTTTAATTCACTATTTGCAACTATATATGTTGCTCCACCAATGCATATAAATGCAAAAAGTGTTCCTATAATTCCTGACAATAATCTATATTTACATACAAATCCTGGTACTGCATAATAGAATAAAGAATATAATTTCCAAACTATTCCAGGTAATAAATAAAACCCTAATGACATTCCTAGTACTCCACCTATAATACATGCTAGGAATGAATATAAAAGATATTTAGACATTATTGTTAGATTAGTATATCCAAGTGATTTTAGTGTTCCTATTTCAATTCTTTCTTCTTCAATCATTCTAGTCATTGAAGTTAAACTAATTAATATTGCAACCATATAAAATATTATAGGAAACATATTTGCGATATTATCAATTGTTTGAATAGCCTCTATTATACTTGTATATCCAGTATTATTTTTCCTTTTTTGAATATACCATGTACCTTTACTTATTTTATCTAATTTTTCTTTTTCATTATCTATTTTTTCTTTTGCTTCTTCTAATTTTTTATAGTTATCTTCAAACTCTTTTTTCATTTCTTCTGTCATAAATGAACTAACTAAATTATAATTATAATCTAATTCTTGCTTATTATTAGTATATAATTCTAAAGCTTCTTTAATTTTATTATTTGCTTCATCTATTATACTTTCATATCTTTTTTCTTCTTGTGTTTTTTTAATTTTATTAATGTCTTCTATTACATTATCTACTAGTTTATTATACTTTTTACTACTAGTAACTTCTTGTTTTGCATCTTTAACAAGTATGTTAAATGATGTATAATAATCACTTTCTAAAAAGTCTTTATTAACATATATAAAAAGTGCTACAGTACCATTTCCAAGAAGTGAAGTTCCTCTATCTGTAGACATATATAATGGTGATTCAACATAACCTACAATTTTTATTTTTTTATTATCAATTGTAATATATTTACCTAATAAAGATTTATTATATAATTTATCTATTACACATTCGTTATTATTCTTAGGTAATCTTCCTTCTACTACATGGGGAATATTAATATCATCATAAGGTATAAGATGTGCTACTTCTTGTTTATTATTAATTTTAACTAGACTATCTTTTTCCTTTGATGGAAAAACTTTTAAAACATTATCTATTTTCCTTACTATTTTTAAATCATCTTCTGTTAAACCTAATGTAGATTGTATTTTTATATCATACATTTTATTATTATCTACATAGTTATCTAACATTTCTTTCATATCAGGACCACATGCTTTAAGTCCTGAAAAGAAACCTACTCCTAAAAAAGCCATTATTAAAATTGATAAGAATCTTCTTCTCGATTTAATAATACTTTTTATACTGTTTTTAAAATGTACTTTTACCATTCAATTAATTCAATAGATAATGGATTTTCATTTATTTCTATTTTTTCTGCTATTCCATTTTTAAAACTAATTACTTTGTCTGCCATAGGTGCTATAGCACCGTTATGTGTAATTATTACTACAGTCATATTTTCATTTCTAGCCATATCTTGTAATAGTTTTAAAATACTTTTCCCCGTTTTATAGTCTAATGCTCCGGTTGGTTCATCACATAATAAAAGTTTAGGATTTTTAGCAATAGCACGTGCTATCGCGACACGTTGTTGCTCTCCTCCTGATAATTGAGAAGGAAAATTATTCATTCTATTTTTTAAACCTACTTTATCAAGTATTTCAACTACATCAAGTGCATCAAAACATAATTGTGTTGCTAGTTCAACATTTTCTTTTGCAGTTAAGTTTTGTACTAAATTATAAAATTGAAATACAAATCCTATATCATTTCTTCTATATCTAATTAAGTCTTTATTAGTTAATTTAGTAATATCTTTATTATCTACTATAACTCTTCCTTCTGTTACAGTGTCCATTCCTCCAAGAATATTTAAAGCTGTAGTTTTACCAGCACCACTTGGTCCAACAATGACAACTAATTCTCCTTTTTCTATATCGAAATTTGTTTTATCTAAGGCTTTAATTTTTACTTCACCCATTGTATATTCTTTTACTACATTCTCAAATTTTATATAACTCATATAGACTATCCTTTCTACATTACTAGAACAATTATACCATAATATTTCGTTTTTGTGATATAATACATAACCAGGTGATAATTATGGCAAATATAAATATAGGTTATTTATTAAAAAAAAGAAATGTTAAATTTAATAATAGAAATATAGAAATTTTTGAATTCATAGATTATGTTACAGGTATTACATTTTGTAATAAAGATAAAATTAATAGATGTAATATCATATCAGGTAATTATAGTGGTATATATGCTAGTTTTATGAGTAAATTATATAATGAAGAAGAATATGTATTTGTTAGTGATAATTTAGAAAACTCTATCAAAAACAATGATAATAAAGTAAATTTTAAAGAAATAAGAACAAAAAAAATAAATAATACATCAAAGTATTATATGCGGGATCTAAATGGTACAGACTTAGTTAAAGTTGTTAATAAAGATTTACTTGATTACTTAAATAAAAAAAATGAATTTGATGAAAGAGATATAAATAATTCTAGTGATATAGCATCTATATATTCTAGAATTAAAGAAACTATTATTTCTCAAGATGAACAAATTATGCAAATACTTACAACTTTATTTAAAAATCAAAAGATAGTTAATTCTCAATTAAATAGTGATTTGGTATCTAAATTAAAGGAAAATATTATAATATATGGTCCTACAGGGACTGGTAAAACTGAAATACTAAAAAGAATTTCTAAAATATATAATATTCCTATTGTTATTGAAGATGCTACTAGTTTATCTGAAACAGGTTATATTGGAAGAAATATAACAGATATGTTAGAAGATTTATATCACGCCAGTGATAATAATATAAAACTTGCTCAAAAAGGTATATTAGTTATTGATGAATTTGATAAGTTAGCTGAAAAAAAAGAAGATGGAAAATCTCATGTATCAAGAGAAGGTGTACAAAGATCATTGTTAAAATTGTTAGATGGTTCCTTATTTTATTTTAATAATATTAAGTTTGATACATCAGAACTTACAATTATTGGGCTAGGTGCTTTTACAGGTATTACTAATGATAATAATTATAAAAACATAACACCACAAGATTTTATTAATTATGGTATTATGAAAGAATTAATTGCTAGATTTTCAAAAACAATTCCTATGAATCATCTTTCTAAAGATAGTATTATAAAAATAATTAAAGAATCTAATTTTAGTCCTATAAATACATATAGAGAATTATTTAAAATACTAAATATTAAATACGATTTTGATGATTCATTTATAGAATATATAGCAGAAATTGCTGTTTTACAAAATAATGGTGCTCGTAGTATTAAAACTATATTTGATAATTGTATAAGTAGTGCTTTATTTAAAATATTTGCTGGTGAGTATTCTAGTATTAAACTAATAGCACCAGAAGAAAATGGTAATGCTTATATACTAAAAAAATAGAGGTAACTCTATTTTTTTTCATAACATAAATTTTAAAGAGCATTTCTGCTCTACAAATTGTAATTTATTTTTTAGAGTTCTGCGCTTCCAAAAATGAAATTATTAAACCCACGATACCTATTCCAAGTGTAAGCATTTCTAAACCTATACTACATAGTTGTAATAAAATTGCAAATAACAATAAAGATATTCCAGTTCCCATTTTTTTCAAATTATTCACATCCTTTCAAATTACTATTTATCTTTGAATTATACCATAAGAAAAGCAAATCTCGTTATAAGATCTGCTCATTAAATTGTAATTTAGCGAATAGTAACTTAATTTTCTTTTTTATTAAACATATGGCGTACTTTATCTATTCGATTATTTGGTCTACGTGATTGAATAACTGGTTCACAAGTAGCAATTTGATAATCTTTTAATTCTGTCAAAAAAACTGCTTGCCCATTTGTAT
>JALERC010000028.1 GCA_022763805.1 Mycoplasmatota bacterium
TCTTTAATAACTTCATATTTTTTTTGTTCATTCATTCTTAATTTTACCTCTTTCATTTTTCCACCTCAGTGGAGTATTATATATTAACTTGAGACATTTTCAAAAGTTAATACTTAAGACATTATCATAAGTTAATCATAAAATAAGTCTTTTTTTTATTTAAAGTATTGACATAAAAAGTAATATAATGTAAAATTAACTTGTAGTCGTTTGGAGACATACTCAAGAGGCTGAAGAGGCGCCCCTGCTAAGGGTGTAGATCGGGTAACTGGTGCGAGGGTTCAAATCCCTCTGTCTCCGCCATTTAAAAAATTAAAACCTTTTATAGGTTTTTTTTTTGTTTAATAATATATAATTATTTGATATAATTAAAATAGGTGAGAGTATGATTGAATTAAAAAATGTTACTAAAACTTATAAGAGTAAAGTAAAAAAAGAAAAACATTTTTCTCTTAAAAATGTTAATATAAAATTTAATAAAACTGGTTTAATATTTATTGTAGGTGAAAGTAATAGTGGTAAATCAACATTATTAGATATAATTGGAGGATTAGATGTTCCTAGTGAAGGTGAATTAATAATTAATGGTAAATCGTCTAATTCATTCACGTCTAAGGAATATGACTACTATAGAAATACATATGTTAGTTTTATATTTAAAGATTATAATTTATTAGATAATGAATCTGTTGCTAAAAATATAAATTTAGCACTAGATTTTCAAGAAAAAAAATTGGGTAAGGGTGAGTTAAGAAGAGTCTTAGATATTGTAGGTTTAAATGATATAAGTGAAGGACGTCTTGTTAAAACTTTATCTGCAGGTCAGATGCAAAAGGTAAGTATTGCAAGAGCAATTGTTAAAAATCCTTATGTTGTTATTGCTGATGAGCCAGCTGGAAATCTAGATAGTGTAACAAGTAGGGAAGTTTATGATTTACTTAAAAGAATGAGTAAAAATAAACTTGTTATTGTAGCAACACACGATAGAGAAGCGGCTGAGAGATATGGTGATAGGACATTTGATATTAAAGATGGAGTTATTGTAGTAGATTCAAATTATGAAACTGTTACTCCTGTTGTTGAAAATTTCGGACTTATTAAAACTAGAGTTCCATTTATGGATATGGTTAAATATGGTATAAAAAACTTATTTCAAAAGAAATTATATTTATTATTAATGTTATTCTTTTTAACTTTAACCTTTACTGGTTTAGGTTTGGTTTTATCATCTACAAATTATAATTTAAAAAACCAACATATTGAATCAATGGTAAAGAATGATGAAAATGAAATTAAATTAATAAAATATAATGGTGTATATGATAAACTAGATCAGTATAAATCGATAATAACACTAAATTTTAATAATTTAATTGATAATAGAATTAAAAAATCTTCTTTTTCAATTAACGATGTTGCAGAAGTAGAAAAAAATACAGGTATTACATGGAATAAAGAATATACTATTACGCAAAATAAAAAGAATCCAGCATTTGAATTTCCATATTCAACTGAAAAAGATATTCTTTACTATGTTCCTGAAATAAAATTAAATGTTGTTACTGATAATTTTGATTTTGATATTATAGGAAGAGTTCCTCAAAACAGCAATGAAATAATTATATCTAAATATGTTGCTGATAATATTATTAAAAATGGTATTTCATTAAATAACAATTATAATACTTATTTACCTAAGTCATATGAACAAATAGTTAATGAACAAAAAGAAATAGTTATTAGTAATTTAGGTAGTGCTAAAATAGTAGGTATAAAAGATGATGACTTGGAATATGCTAATGATTTAAAAAAGATTTTATATACTGATTTAGGAAATTTTATACCATTACAATATAATAAATTAAATTATTATATTAATAATATATATAACAGGATATATACAACTAATGACTTTATTAATAGATTTAATTTAATTGATAACAATATAAATTATAAAACAAGTAAAATAAGGGGTGGGAAAGAAACTTCTTTAGTACATAATTTTGGTTATTTAGCGAGTGATGAATATATTTATACTGCTGAAGGTATTAAACAAATAAGTGATGTTAATAAGGCTGAGATTGTAATATCTTATGATTATTTAGATAAAATTACTGATGGTGGATTTAGTCTAAGATTAGAAGATTTCTTAAAAAATAATCCTAATGGAGATCAAGATCAATTTATAGTTGATTTCTTAAAAGATCGTGAAATTAAAGTTTACACTAATGTGTCAAATAAAATTTCTAGTGAAGCAAATGTTTCTTATAGATTACAAGGTGTATTAATGAATAGGAATATCGTTAAAACTAATTATTATAATAAAGACACTGTATATAACTTAATTCCAAAAAGTTTAGAAGTTACTTCATTATTCTCAAGTGTAGATAATCCTCTAGAAATACTTAATAAATATCCTATAGAAGGATCAAGTATAGTTAGTCAAACAAGATATTCAAAAAATATTTTAGAACTTTCTACAATTAGTTATTTTGTAAATTTAATGGGAAAATACGGCATAATTGTTTGTGCATTAATTTCGTTATTTATGATTCAAAAATTAATAGTAGAAAACATAAATAATAAAAAATTAGAAATAAAAATATATAGGACACTAGGTGCTAGTGTTAGTGACATAAAAAGCATGTTTACTATAGAGTCAGTGTTCTTAGCTATATTAACAATTATAACTTCTAATTATTTAATAAATTATATAGTAAATTACTATAATAGTTATGCTAATAGAAATCTTGAAAATAATGCGATATATTTAGTATATGATATACCACAAATGTTGATTGTTTCGTTTTCAATATTAATTTCTATTATGATCATAGTTTCTATAAAAGCTAGTAAAAAATCACTTAAAAATGTAGATTAAAAATCTACATTTTATGTTATAATACAAATCGGTGATTCGTATGAAAAATAAGTTTGAAATAAAAGAACCTATGATTTTAATTGATTATTTAATCAATATACTTAATAAACCAAGAAAGAAAGCCAAAAGTTTATTAACGAATAAAGCTATATATATAAACGGAAAAAATATAACAAAATATAATTATCCATTATTCCCAGGTAATATATTAGAAATAAAAGAATATTCTAATAACAAATTAGATTTAGATATTATTTATGAAGATAAATATATAATAGTTGTAAATAAAAGAAGTGGATTGCTTACTGTATCAACAGAAAATGAAAACGAAAAAACTTTATATCATCAAGTAAGTGACTATGTAAAACTTAAAAATAAAAATGCTAGAATATTTGTTATACATAGATTAGATAGAGATACTTCAGGTGTTGTAATGTTTGCTAAGGATGAAAAAACAAAAAGGTTATATCAAGATAATTGGGATAAATTAGTAAGTAATAGAAAATATGTTGCCGTATTAAGTGGTAAACCTATAAATAAACAAGGAAAAATCATTGAATATTTAGTTGAAAAAGAAAATATGAAAGTATATGCAGTTTCTAAAAATAAAGGTAAAATTGCTATAACAAATTATAAAATTATTAAATCTAATAATAAATATACTTTAATAGATATAGATTTAGAAACAGGAAGAAAAAATCAAATTAGAGTAGCTATGCAAAATATGAACACTCCAATAGTAGGGGATAAAAAATATGGTTCTAAAGAAGACCCATTAAAAAGATTAGGACTTCATGCATATAAATTAGTTCTTACTAATCCATTAAATAATAAAAAAATGGTGTTTACTTCTCCATATCCTGATTGTTTTAATAAAATAGTAAAATAAAAATGAACAAATTAATGTTCATTTTTTTAGTTATAAACTTCATTTTTAATAGCTTCAATATTTTCGTTCATTATTGATAAATAATCTTTTTTATTACTTCTTTCTTCTTCACTTATATTTGATAATGTATGTAATTCTTTCACTTCAGCATGAGTTTCTTTTACTAAATTTTTAACAATATCTGTATATTCTTCATTATTAGGTGTAAATATATAACCACATTCACCATTTAATAATAATTGTTTTGCAACATTAATTTTCTTTTCAGTAGTTGTATCTGAATCAAGTGAAACAACATTAAATCCAAATTTTTCTAAAAATAAGAATAAATCATCACTAACAATGATTGTCGTATTATTAGCATTTTGCTTAATTAAACTAATATTAGCATCCAAATTAGAAATTTCGATTTTTAGTTCATCATAATTAGCTTCTATTGCTTCTTTAATATAATGATTTGTAATATATTCATTAAATCCCGATTTAATATTTTGAGCAATCATAAGTAGGTTTGAAGGATTTAACCATAACTCTTCAACACGATTTGTTATTTCCATACTACTTGTAGCATCAATAATTTTAATATTTTTATTATATTTAAAAAATTTAGTTACATAATCTTTTTCTGTATTTAAACCATTAAATATAAATAAATCAGCACTACTATAATCTTTTACTTGTTTTTTTGTAAGTTCATATTCTGAAGTAATAATTCCATCAGGATATATACTTTTTACTGTACTATATTCTCCATATAATTTTTCAGTAATATACTCTACAGGATAAATAGTAGTATATATTGTAATATCTTCCATTGTGTCACTTTTAAAGCATCCAGTAAAATTAATAGATAGTGCAAATAATAATAATAGACTAATTATTCTTTTCATTTTTTATCACTCCTTTTTTTAACTAAATCTATTCCTCCTTTAGAAAATGGATTACATTTTAATATTCTTTTAATACTCATATATCCTCCTTTGATACATCCATATTCATTTATTGCATCAATAGCATAATTAGAACATGTTGGGATATATTTACAATTATAATGAAAATTTCCTGGAGTTTTTTGATATAATTTAATAAGTTTTATTAGCATTTTTTTCATATTAACACCAATATAATTATATTATAAAATTACTCAAAAGTAAAATAATAATATAGTAGAATTTTAAAAAGTTTGATATAATAGTTTTGGTGATAAAATGGAAATATTAGAAAAATTTAATATACAAACACAAAAAGAAAGCTTATATATAAGAGCATTCTCTCATACATCGTATGCTAATGAATTCAAAACAGAAAGTTATGAGAGACTAGAATATTTAGGTGATGCAGTACTTGAACTTATTATGAGTGAATATTTATATAAAAATACAGAACATAATGAAGGCGAAATGACTAAATTGCGTGCTCATTATGTTTGTGAAAATGCTTTATATGAATATTCTATTAGATTAGGTTTGAATGAATATATATTACTTGGGAAAGGTGAATTAGAATCTGGAGGTAAATTTAGAAAAGCAATTGTTGCGGATGTGTTTGAAGCATTTTTAGGTGCTATGTTTTTGGACCAAGGAATTGAAACTTGTAAAAAATTTGTTTATAAACATATTATTCCATTAATTGAAAGTAAAGAAATTGATTTCTTTAGTGATTATAAATCAGTTTTACAAGAATTAGTACAAACTGATAAAAGAAGTTTAGAATATGTCATTGTAAATGAAGAAGGACCTTCACATAATAAAACATTTACTGTCGAAGTAAAAATAGATAACATTTTATATGGTAGAGGTACAGCTCATAGCAAAAAAGAAGCAGAACAAGAAGCTGCAAAAGATGCACTTAAAAAAGCTCAAAATGGTGATTAATAATGGTAAAACTTAAAAGAAAAAGTAGTGTAACAGATAATGGATGTCCATATAAAGTTTATGTAGATAATAAATTTTTTTGTAAAATTGAGGATAATCAAGAAATTGGATTTGAAATTGGGAAAGGAAAACATACACTTCAAGTTAAAAGTCCATATTTTAGAAGTGATATTATAGAATTTGATGTTGATACTGATGAATTTTTATCATTTATATGTTATCCAAAATATACTAATAGTAAAATTACTAAAACAGTTATCAAATTATTATCTAACAGTGTAGGTATTGCACTAGAAAAAAATGGAGATTATTATTTTTAAAGTTTACAAATTTAAAAAAATCTAGTATTATATATTGAGCGAAGAAAGAGAGTGAAATTATGGGTAGAGCGTATGAAGTAAGAAAAGCAAGTATCCAAAAAACAGGTGCCGCAAGAGGTAAAATATATTCAATGTATGCTAAAGAAATCTATTTAGCCGCAAAAAATGGTGGAGTTGAAATGGAAAGTAATCCAAACTTAAAGCGTTTAGTTGAAAGAGCAAAAAAAGAACAAGTTCCATCAGATATTATTAAAAGAGCAATTGATAAAGTTAACAGTGGCGCAGATGAAACATATCAAAAAACAATTTATGAAATGTTTGGTCCTGCAGGTTCAACTGTAATGGTAGAATGTTTAACTGATAATGTTAATAGAACAGTTTCTGATTTACGTGCTGTTGTAAATAAAACTCATATTAAAATGGGGGCAATGGGTAGTGTAAATTACATGTATGATAATAATTGTGTTATTTCATTTAAAGGATTAGATGAAGAACAAACTTATGAAGCATTAATTGAAGGAGATATAGATGATGTAGAAGTTGAATTACAAGATGATTCAGTTGTAATTTATGGTACTCCACAAGATCTATTTAAAATAAAAGATGCTATTACTGCAGTTAAGTCCGATGTGGTTTTTGATGTAGATGAAATTACATTTATACCAAAAGAAACTGTTAAATTAACTGGTGAAGATTTAGATACATTTAATAAAATGTTAGATATGTTTGATGATGTTGAAGATGTTAAACATGTATATCATAATGTAGAATTATAAGAGATAATATCTCTTTTTTTTTATATTTTTTTGTAGTATAATTATGGTAGGGTGATATTAAATAATTATGTTCGGAAAAAATCTAAAAAATTAAGCTTTTTTCCCTTTTTTTATAATATCTTTTATGTTAAAATATAGACATTACTTGGGGGAGATGGTTTGATGCAAAATGAAGAAATAATGCCAATTGATACATTTACAGTCATCAACCGCACAATATTACATAATAGTGATAGAAAAAATTTATCTATGTTATATCAACCAATTGTTGGTGCTATGGCTATTAATTTATATTTTACATATTGGACTTATTTAGATAAATTTGAATATATGACACAAATAGCAACTTATAAACAATTAATAAATTATATGGGGGTTTCCTTAAGGGAAGTAAAAGATTCTAGAAAATATTTAGAGGCTGTAGGCTTAATTAAAACATATGTAAAAAAAAATGATGTAAATAAGGAGTATATTATTGAATTATTTTCACCACAACCAGCATATGAATTTTTTGGTAATCCTCTTCTTTGTACAGCACTTTATACTTCTTTAGGACCTACAGATTATAATAAAACAAAAAATTTATACAAAATTCCCAATAATGATTTAAGTGATTATCAAAACATTTCTGTTTCTTTTCAAGATATGTTTCAATCTTGTCAAAATATTATTGTCGATAATGAATCTATTAGAAAACGTAATTATCTTACTGTAGGGGTTAATTGTAATATTGATATAGATAGTATCTTGAGAAGTTTTCCAGACATTAATGCTACAGATGAAATTAAAGATACCTTAGTAAAACTAGCTTATATTTATAATTTTAATAGTTCAGTTATTACACAATTATTAAGAGAATCAATTAATTCCAAAAGAGTATTAGATAAAAATACATTAATAAAAAATTTTAATAACTATTATAAATTTGAACATAATAATACATTACCTAAAATTACTAAACTTACTCAACCATTAGATCAAAGAAAAGAAGATTTAAAAGGTGATAAAAAATCTAAACAAATTTATATATATGAAAATATTGATCCAATTACATATTTATGTAAGAAGAATAAAGTTAAGTTTTTATCTGATATATACATAGAAATGATAAATCATTTAATTTTTGATATCGGTTTAAATCCTGGAGTAATTAATGTTTTAATAGATTATGTAATTAAAGTTAATGATAACAAAATAAATAAAAATTTTGTTGAAGCAATTGCAAATGAATGGAAAAGAAATGATATTTATACTGTTGAGCAAGCAATGGATTTAGTAATTGCAGAAATAAAAAAGAAAAATGATATTCAAAATAAAAAAACAACTAAAAAAACTTATACAACTAAAAAAATTGAAAAAACTCCGGAATGGATGGACACAAATATAGAAAAAGATGAAAATAAAAAAGTAGAAGAAGAATTAGAACAAATGATTAATAGCATTTAGGAGGGCATATGAAGACTTTAAAACAATCGTTAAATGAAAATGGAATAAAAGTTCAAATTAATAATAAGCTTGAATTGGCATTTAATGAAGCTTTGAAAGATAAAGAATTTGAAGAATTTATAAACAAATTAAAAATAGATAAAAGTATTCTAGTAAAATATACTTCATTATTAAAAAAAAGTTGTTCTGAATATTCGAATTGCAAAAATTGTAAGAATGTTTTAGAATGTAAAAATGAAGTAAATGGACATGCTTATTTACCAATTTTAAATAAAAATAAATTAATTTTTAATTATAAAGCATGTAAATATCAAGAAAAAATATATAAAGATACTGCGCATTTAAAAAATATAAGTTTATATAGTGTTTCGAGAGAAGTTATAGAAGATGTTTCTATTAAAAAAATATATACAAACGATGCTAAAAGAAAAGAAGTTATAACTTGGATTGTTAATTTTATAACAAATTATCCTGATTGTAAGAAAGGACTATATTTACATGGTAATTTCGGATGTGGAAAATCATATCTACTGTATGTAATGTTAGTAGAATTGGCAAAAAAAGGATATAAAAGTACGATTGTTTATTGGCCTGGATTTATAAACGAATTAAAAACTTATTTTGAAGATAATCAAGAGTTTAATAGTATTATAAATCATTTAAAAAATACTAATATATTATTTATTGACGATATTGGTGCTGAGAATTTAACATCATGGTCACGGGACGAGATACTCGCAACAATATTAGATTACAGAATGAATAATAATCTGTTAACTTTCTTTACTTCCAATTTAACGTTAGAAGAGTTAACAAATCATTTTGCCATTACTAAAAATGGTGAAGAAATTGTTAAATCTAAACGTATTATGGAACGTATTAATAAATTAACTGTAGATATGCAGTTAATTAGTAAAAATTTGAGAAATTAAGAGGTGTAGTATTAGTATGCAAGATTATGGGAAATTAGAAAAATTATTAAAAGAAAAGAAATATTATTCGCTTAATGATTTAAGTAAGCAACTTGGAAAAAATGAATATAAAGTTAGACAAGATTTGCTTAATTATTTAAATCAAGAAGTTGAAAAACTATCTATAGAATCTAATCAAAAAAAATGTAAACATATTTATAAAATATTTAAGTATTTAGAAGATGCTAAAACAGAAAGAGATAAAGAACAAATTTTAATAGGACTTAAGAAAACATATAAAATTTGTAATACAAAATTAAAAAAATCGAAAGTTAATAATTCAAATAATGTTTTTGGAAAGATAATGTCTATTATCAAAGTAACATTGTTAAATTTAACGTGTGAAATTCAAAATGTAAATAATGAAGTTTCTGAAGTTAATAATTATAATTTGATTAAATATATTGTTTTTGATTTAAAAAACTATAATTATTTATTTGAACTTATTAAGACTTTTCCTAAATATCTAAATATTTATGAAAATAACAAATCAATTTTTGAAGAAATTGTTGATTCATATATTAATCATGTATATAAAAACAATTTTAGTTCAGATTTAATATATTTAGAAAAGGTTATTAAACTTTTTATTAATAATCAAAAGTTTGAATTAAATAATGATGATAAAATAAAGATAATGAATAAAGTAAAAAATAGTATTATAGAAATAAACAATAATGAAAATATAATGAATAAAGATAAAGCAATCTTCTTCTTAAATGAACTTTCTAATGATATTAATAAAAATGTACGTAAAGATTTAAATGAATTATATTTTAAATATGATATAAATAATAAACAACCAGAATCTATTTATGTGCATAATGATTTAAAAATTGATAAAGATAAGGTACTTGATTTGCGTAAAAAATTTGTAATTACTATTGATGGTAATGAAACAAGAGTTTTTGATGATGCTTGTTCAATTGATAGATTTAGTAATGGAAATTATTTATTATCTGTTTTTGTTACAGATGTAGCATCCTATGTACCGAGAAATTCCCTGATCGATAAAATGGCATATGAAAAAAGTGAAACATTATATATGCCTAAACAAGTAATTACTATGCTTCCACCAGGACTTACAAGTGATTTAACTTTAGTAGAAAAAGAAGATAAACAAGCTATTGGACATTTCTTCTTATTAGATAAAGACGCTAATGTACTTGGTGTTAATATTAAAAAATGCATTATCAATGTAAATAAAAATTACTCTTATAATGAAGTTACTAAAACTATAATGGATAGTAATAATATTAGTGAATTAAAATTATTTAATAATATGGCTGAATTAGCACTTAAATTACACAATAATAAAACAAGACAAAATTATCGTGAAATAAAGTCTATCAAAAAGAATAATACAATGTATGATTCATCAATAGGTAATACTATAATAGTAGAGTTTATGACTTTAACAAATTATATTATTGCATCAATATTTAATGAAAATAAAAAATATCCATTTATTTATCGTATAAATACTGGTTCTTATGGAGATGATATAAAAAGAGAAATGTTTAAATTGATGGGAGAAAATCAAGAAATAAAAGAAAGATTTGCAAAACTTTGTCCTCCTTCAATTTATTCATGTGAAAATTTAGGTCATACAGGTTTAAATTTGGATGCTTATTGTCATAGTACAAATCCACTTAGAAATTATGCTTCTTTAGAGTGTCAAAGACTAATTATTGAACATATAATCAATAAAGATAATACAATTGACTTAGAAAAAGAAAAACAATATATTAAAGAACTATGTGAATATATGAATAATAGAATCAATTTAAATAAAGTTTTTATTGAAGAATGTTATGATGTAAAAAGAAAGAACTATATTGACAAACAAATAAAATTATGATAAAAATATTTTATAAGCAATGACTGAGACATGATTTATTTATAATATTTTATAGAGAGTTAGGAGTTGGTGGAACCTAATAAATATGTAAATAAGTTACTACTCATGAGCAGAACTCGAAAGAGAATTCCGGTAATTCCGTTATAATTATTAATTAAGTTACAAGGTAGGATGGTACCGCGTATTTACGCTCCTAATATATATTCGTATATATTAGGTTTTTTTTATTCAGGGGGAGTATAATTTTAAAAATTCCATAATGATTAAATAAAACTAATTATTACGCATATATAAGTTTAAAGTTAATTAGAAAGAGGTATATTTATGAAAAACATTAAAGAAGATAAAGAATTAAACATACTTAATCATAGTTGTGCTCATTTGCTAGCACATGCTGTAAAAAGATTATATCCAGATGCTTTGTTCTGGGTAGGACCTGTAATTGAAGAAGGATTCTATTACGATATAGACCTTGGAGATGTTGTTGTAAATGATGATATAATTGAAGCAATATCTAAAGAAATGAAGAAAATAGTTAAAGAAAACAAATTAATAAAAAGACTAGAATTATCTAAAGAAGAAGCTTTAGAAATGTTTGCAAATGATCCTTACAAAATAGATATCATAGAAAATCTTAATGAAGATGAAGTAATATCTGCATATAAACAAGAAGATTTTGTTGACCTTTGTCGTGGTCCACACGTTGAATCAACAAAATTATTAAAACATTTTAAACTTTTAAAACATTCAGGAGCTTATTATAAAGGTGATTCGAAAAACAAAGTTCTTCAAAGAATTTATGGTGTTTGTTTTCAAAATGAAGAAGATTTAAACGAACATTTAGCACTTTTAGAAGATGCAAAAGAAAGAGATCATAGAAAATTAGGTAAAGATCTTGGATTATTTATGATGGATGAATTAGTTGGTAAAGGATTCCCTATGTGGTTACCAAATGGTTTCATTGTTAGAAGAGAATTAGTAGATTATATGATTAATCAAGAAGTAGCACGTGGATATCAACATGTTATGACTCCATCATTAGGTAATGTAAATTTATATAAAACTAGTGGACATTGGGCACACTACAAAGATGATATGTTCCCAGCAATGGAAGTTGATGATGAAGCATATGTTTTAAGACCAATGAATTGTCCACACCACATGGTTATGTTTAAAAATAGTTTCCACTCATATAGAGATCTTCCAATTCGTATTGCAGAAATTGCTAACGATTTTAGATTTGAATCAAGTGGTTCATTATGTGGTCTTGAAAGAACACGTGCATTTACACAAAATGATTCACATATTTTCTGTAGAGAAAATCAAATAAAAGATGAATTCAAAAAAGTAGTAGAATTAATACTTGATGTATATAAAGATTTTGGATTTGAAAATTATTCATTTAGATTATCATTAAGAGATGTAAATAATAAAGAAAAATATTTTGGTAATGATGATTTATGGGAAAAAAGTGAAACTGCTTTAAGAGAAGTATTAAACGAATTAGGAGCTGACTTTTATGAAGCACCAGGTGAAGCAGCATTCTATGGTCCTAAATTAGATGTTCAAGTAAGAAGTGCTATTGGTCATGATGTTACATTATCAACTGTACAAATTGATTATCAATTACCAGAAAGATTTGAATTAGAATATGTTGATGAAGATGGTAACAAGGTTAGACCTGTTGTTATTCACAGAGCTATAATGGGTACATTTGATAGATTTATGGCTTTCTTAATTGAAGAAACTAAAGGTCAATTCCCATTATGGTTAGCACCAGTTCAAGTTAATGTAATACCAGTTAATAATGAATATCATTTAGAATATGCTAAAAAAGTTGTTTCTGATTTAAAACGTGTTGGTTTAAGAGTTGAACTTGATGATAGAAATGAAAAATTAGGTTATAAGATGAGAGAAAGTCAAACAAGAAAAATTAATTATAACTTAGTTCTTGGTAATAAAGAACGTGATGAATTATCTGTTACATATAGAAAACATGGTAAAGAAGAAAGCGTAACATTACCTTTAAATGATTTTATCGATATGGTTAAAGATGAAATAGACAATAAAAAGTTAAATAAATAAAACTATCTTAGGATAGTTTTTTTGTTCTATTTAAAAACAAAGTTAATATAATTAAAATAGATAATGGAGGTTCAAATGATAAATAAAAGAAATATTTGGTTTTTCACTTTATTTAGTTTAATTATAGTATTAAGTGTATATTATATAACTATGCCAAATGAATTGAATTTAGAAACCAATACTAGTAAAGAAATTGAACGTGTTTCAGAAGAAGTAAATGATAGTACTGTACTTGTAGCTCTTAGAGTAGAGAAAGAGGAAGAATATATTACCGAAGTTGAATCTTTAAGAACAATATTAACAAGTGGTTCATCAACAATTGAAGAAAAAAATAATGCTTATGAGAAAATTCAAAATATAAATATTATAAAAGGAGAGGAAGAAAAATTAGAAAAACAAATAGAGGAATTAACAAATTCAGAAACTTTTGTAAAGATAGATAAAGATCATATAACAATTGTTGTCGATAAATCAGAACATGATAAAAAATTAGCTAATAAAATTATGCGTAAGGCTCAATCTAATTATAAAAATAAAATGTATATAACTGTTAAATTTCAATCTTCTAAGAACTAATCCAATAATATTACATAAAATATTCTAGGAGTGAGATAAATGAATAAAAATATACTTACTTCTAGAGAAAAAGAAGTATTTGACTTATTAATATGTAATAAAACAACAAAAGAAATAGCAATTATTTTAAATATTAGTGAAAAAACTGTTAGAAATCATATATCTAATGTTATACAAAAACTTGGTGTAAGAGGTAGAGCATCGGCTGTTATAGAATTACTAAAGTTAAAAGAAATATCCCTTTAAATCGCATATTATTGCGATTTATTTTATATATTTAAATAGGTGAGATAATGTATAAAAAAATATTATTAATTTTTTTTCTATTTAGTTTAATGCTATTAATACCTAAAAATAAATTTAATGAGGAAACAAGTTATGTTTCGAGTGAAAAAAAATTATCTTATATATATTTATTAGATAACAATAATTATTTAGCAAAAACTGATATACAAGTAAAAGATGAAATAAAAGATTTAATAGATGCTCTTATAATAGATGGACCAATGGAAGAAAGTATTCCTAGTGGATTTAAAAGTGTAATAAATGAAAATACAAAACTTATTAATTATGAAATAAATAATAAGACATTAAAATTAAATTTTAATAAATATTTATTAGAAGATAATAAAGATCAAGTTATTGAATCACTTGTATATACATTAACAGAACTAGAATATATTGACAATATAATTCTATATATAGATGGTGTTATCTATAAAGATGGATTATTAGATAGAAGCATCGGTATAAATAAAATTTATAATATAAATGATTTAAATAACGTTAATAAAGTTACTGTTTATTATTCTAAAGTATTTAATGATAAAACATATTATGTACCTGTAACAAAATACTTGAATGATAATAGAGAAAAAATTACTATTATAATAGATGAACTAAATTCTACATCTTTATATACAACAAATTTAATGAGTTTTTTAAATCAAGATGTTAAATTAATAAATTGTATTGAAAACAATGAAGAATTAATTCTAGAATTCAATGATGCTATACTAAATAGTGAAAATATAATACTTGATGAAGTAATTTATACATTGATTTACTCTATTAAAGATAATTATGATGTCAAAAAAGTTACTTTTTTAGTTGAAAATAAAGAAATTTTAAAAAAAGTATTGCATTAGTTTTTTTTTTATTGTATAATTTACTTGTTCAATTGAAAAAAACGAGTATTTGTCTCGGTAGCTCAGCTGGATAGAGCAATGCCCTTCTAAGGCAGCGGTCGGGGGTTCGAATCCCTCCCGGGACACCATTTATAGAATTAAACCAGA
Source organism: Mycoplasmatota bacterium (assembly GCA_022763805.1). Classification (GTDB taxonomy): domain Bacteria; phylum Bacillota_I; class Bacilli_A; order RF39; family UBA660; genus CAJGDV01. The sequence goes on from JALERC010000028.1 coordinate 14,975, forward strand.
TAATCTGGTTTTTTTTGTGTTATTAGTGGTGTATTATATTACACAAAAGAATTTGACAAAAATTTAAAATGTGATAGAATATTAATCACTAACCAAAAATTGTGGTTAGCAAAACTAGCATGAATAATCAGATATTAATAAATCCAAAATTTAGCACTTTTATTTAACATAAACTTTCATTGTTTTGGATTTTATGTTATTATAGTCCAATTTACAAATGGAGGAATTATCTTTTCGAATAATATTTTTGTTGTAAATATAAGTAATATATGATATTGTATATTACTGTTAACGTTAAAGAAGGTTCCAAAGTAAATTGGGTCATAAGGGGGGATAAATATGACAAAGAAAATAATTAACAAAATTATGAGTTTAATTATTATTATGACTGTGTTTTTAGGATTTGGATTTACTACAGTTAAAGCTGCTAGTGTACCAAGTTCAATTAAAGTTACATCAATTGGTAAACTTAACTATGGAGGTACTTACTATTTCCCTGTTAAATATACAAGTGATGGAACTTTAGCGTATTGTACTGAATTTTATGATCAATTCCCAATGGGTGTAACAATGACTAATCCAACAAAAGTTGATAATGGTCTTGCTTACATTATTGCAAATGGTTATCATGGTACAAAAAGTGATTATGGTAATGATTCAAAAATGAGACAATACTATATAACACAACTTGCATTATATACTTATTTAGGACAAGCAAATCCATCAAGAAATAATGATGTACATAATGCTGTATGGAAATTAGTTGATGAAGCTAAAGCCGCTAAATCAAGTACATCAAGTGCATTAAGTGTTTCATTATCTATTAGTAATAAGACAATGAAATTAACTAGTGATAAAGAATATTTTGTTTCTGAAGCTATCACTGTTAAATCTAACTCAGGAAAATCTATGCCTGTTTCAGTTAGTGCTAATACGAATGCATTTGTTGTAAATAAAGATGGTAATAAAGTTACAACAGTTTCTAATGGAGATGTTGTATATATTAAAATGCCATCTAGTCAAATTAGTGCAGGGCAAACTATTACATTCTCAATGGGTGTTAGTGCAACTCGCTCTATACAAAATGCTTATGTGTATAAACCTAGTGAATCAAAATATCAAAATATGATTCCTGGAGTTACATACCCAAGCAAAGAAACAGCTAGTGCAAAAGTAACTGTACAAGCATCAAAAGAAAAAATTGTTACAAAAACTGTTATTTCAAAACAAGATATTACAACAAAAAAAGAATTACCAGGAGCTAAATTAGTAATTAAAGATGCAAATGGTAAAGAAGTAATTTCATGGACAAGTGGAACTACTGCAAAAACTATTTCAGGATTACAAGCTGGAAGTTATACATTATGTGAAACAGCTGCACCTGCTGGATATGAATTATATACAGAATGTATTAAATTCACAGTAAAAGCAGATGGAACAACATCAAAAATTATTATGTATAATGCTCCAAAAAAAGAAGTAACTAAAGTTGTTATTTCAAAACAAGATATTACAAATAAAAAAGAATTACCAGGAGCTAAATTAGTAATTAAAGATGCAAATGGTAAAGAAATTGACAGATGGGTTTCTACAAATGAAGTTCATTATGTTGAATTAGAAAAAGGTACATATACTTTAACAGAAGTTATTGCACCAAAAGGTTATGTTTTATCAACTGAAACA
>JALERC010000051.1 GCA_022763805.1 Mycoplasmatota bacterium
TTTTTGTTTCATACTGCTCCTCCTTTTTCAGTCATTAACATAAAAATGTTATATAATTGATAAATAATATAACCACAAAGAGGAATAACAATAACCATAAAGAAACCAGATTTAGATTGTAAAAAACTAACAAGTTTTCCAAAACAAGGCAAACGAATACCGGTATAAATAGAAACAATATCTATATCATTAACAATAAACTCATCTTCATTTATATTACTATCACCTTTAGTTTTATATGAACCATCATCTAATATACTAATAACCCTATGAGTAAGAATAATACTTTTACCATTAAAAGTAGTCACAAAACTAATAATATCCCCTTCCATAATAGTTTGGTCAGTATATTTTTTAGTAATAATATAATCACCACTTTTTATAGTAGGACTCATAGAATCATGTTTTACATTAATAGGAACATATCCAAAAAAATATGTAACTCCATTTTTCTTAGTTGTCAAATTAATGAAAGTTAATAAAGATGCTAAAACAATAATAATCCATATAACAAAATTAATAAATATATCTTTCCCCTTCATAATCAACCTCTTTTACTTACTTATATTATACAATAAAAAAAGACTATTTAAAATAGTCATTTTTAGAATAAAGATAATTGACTAGACTCATCCATACCATCAAGAATACCCATCATTCTCATTTTTTCTATAATAGTACTAGAAATCTTAGCACGTTTTTGTAAATCCTCTATACTAATAAAAGGTCTAATCTTTCTTTCTTTAACAATATTTTCCGAAACAGTATCACCTAAACCATCAATTGTTCTAAAAGGAGGAATTAAAGTATGATCACCCTTAATAATAAAATTAGTAGCATCACTTTCATTAATATCGATATTACCAAATTCAATACCCCTAGCAGTAGCCTCTAAAGCAACTTGTAGAACTTCTATAATTGAAGATTCTTTATTAGTAGCACTGTTACCTTTAGAATTTATTTCAACAATACGATTTCTAATAGCTGTATAACCCCTAATCATTGCATTAATATCAAAATCACTACATCTAATAGAGAAATATGCAGCATAATATAGAAGAGGCTTATGAACCTTAAACCATGCTATTCTATAAGCACTCATAACATAAGCTGCAGCATGAGCTTTAGGAAACATATACTTAATCTTAGAACAAGAATCAATAAACCAATTCTCTATATGAGCATCATGCATTATAGTTACGAACTCATTCCATTTTTCCGGATCTTTACTAGCTTTACCTTTACGTACAAATTCCATAATTTTAAATGCAGTCTTAGGATCTAATCCTTGATACATTAAATAAACCATAATATCATCACGACAACCAATAACATCCTTAAATGGAACAATATTATTTTTAATTAAATCTTGCGCATTACCAAGCCATACATCAGTACCATGAGATAAACCAGAAATTTTTACAAGTTCAGCAAAAGTCTTAGGCTTAGTATCAACAAGCATACCAATAACAAAACGAGTACCAAACTCAGGAACACCAAGTGTACCTGTTTCACACATAATTTGCTCTTTACTAACACCTAAAATCTCAGGACCAGTAAAGATTTCCATAGTTTCTTTATCATCTAAAGGAATCTTAGTAACATCTAATTTAGATAAATCCTGTAACATTCTAAGAACAGTTGGATCATCATGTCCAAGAATATCAAGTTTTAATACATCTTGATCAATAGCATGATAATCAAAATGAGTAGTTCTCCATAAAGCTTGATCATCATCAGCTGGATATTGATAAGGAGTAAAATCATAAACATCCATATAATTAGGAATAACAACAATACCACCAGGATGTTGACCAGTTGTTCTTTTTACACCTGTACAACCCTTAGCAAGTCTCTCAATCTCAGCACTACGTTTTTGAATACCCCTATCTTCAAAATAACCCATTGTAAATCCATAAGCAGTTTTATCAGCAACAGTACCTATAGTACCAGCACGATAAACATTATCTATACCAAATAATTCTTTAGTATATTCATGCGCTTTCCATTGATACTCTCCCGAGAAATTTAAATCAATATCTGGAACCTTATCAGCATCAAAACCTAAGAATGTAGCAAAAGGCATATCTTGTCCATCTTTAATCATACTAGTATTACATTTAGGACACTTATAATCTGGAAGATCATATCCAGAAGAATATGTAGCACCTAAAGGTTCACCATCAAGTTCGAAAATACTATGTTTACAACTAGGACATCTATAATGGGCAGGAAGAGGATTAACTTCTGTAATACCCATCATAGTTGCTACAAAAGAAGAACCAACTGAACCACGAGAACCAACTAAATATCCATCATCATTTGACTTCTTAACAAGTTTTTGAGCAATTAAATAAATAACATCAAAACCACCCTTAATAATTCCACTAAGTTCTTGTTCAATTCTCTTTTCAATTATTTCAGGTAGTACTTCACCATATAATTCATGAGCCCTATCATAAACCATTTGTTTAGTAATTTCTTCACTATTTTCTATTTTAGGTGAAAAAGGAATTCCATTAGTTTCAATAATAACTTCAATAACTTCAGCCATATCAGCAATTTTATTTGGATTATCAATAACTATTTCTTTTCTAGTTTCTTCATCAATAAAATCAAAATCTTTTAACATTTCTTTAGTCGTTCTAAAATGTTGTGAAGGAATTTTTCCATGTCTATCTAAGCATCTAGCTAAAGGATGTCTTCCACCACCAGGAACTTTTTGATTAACAATAATTTCTCTATAAATCTTATCATCTCTCATAATATGGTGTACATCACCTGTAGCAACACAAAGTTTATTACAATCCTTAGTTTTATTAATAATTCTATTAATTAATAATTTTAAATCTGAATTATTACTAATTTCATGATCCATTACTAAATGTTCATAAACTTCCATTGGTTGTACTTCAACATAATCATAAAAATCAATAACAGATTTTAATTTATCATCAGTACTAGAACAAGCATGATAAAATACTTCTGACTTGTAACAACTACTTCCAACAAGTAATCCATCTCTTAATTCATCAATTACATGTTTTGGTATTCTTGCTTGTTTATACATATATTTTGTATTAGCAAAACTAATAATCTTAAATAAATTTTTTAAACCAGTTTTATTAAGTGCTAATAAATTTACATGATATTCACGTGAAAATTTATGTTGTTCATCATCATTACATAATTTTTTCAAATCATTTAAAGTCACAATATCTTGTAACTTTAATCTAGAAATCATTTTATTAAAGATATATCCAGTACCCTCAGCATCATAATCAGCCCTATGATGATGTTCTTCATCAAAAGGAATATTATAACGTTTTACTAATGCTGATAAACTGTGTTTAGAATAATCTCTATCTAATGTCCTAGATAATTCTAATGTATCAATAATAGGATTTTTAAGTTCCCCTAAATTATATTTATTATAAGCCATTTCTAACATAGATGAATCAAACTTAGCATTATGAGCAACTAACGGAAAATCACCTATAAATTCTTTAAAACGTTTTGTTACATTTTCTTCATTATCCTTATCTTCTAACATACTATCAGTAATAGAAGTAATTTCAGTAATAGAAATATCTAATGGTCTACCAGGATTAATTAATTCATCAAATCTTTCAATAATTTCCCCATTTTTAATTTTAACAGCACCAATTTCAATCATAGAATCAGATAAACCTGCATTAAATCCTGTAGTTTCAACGTCAAAAACAACATATGTATTATCTTCAAGTTTAGAATCGTTACCACGAGTTATAATTACAACTTCATCCTCAACCATAGTCACTTCAGCACCATAAATTACCTTAAACGGATTATCAGGATTATTTTTATTATATGATGTAACTTCATTATATACATGAGGGAAAGCTTGACAAGCATTATGATCAGTTATAGCTATAGCTTTATGACCATAACTAATAGCTTTCTTAACAAGTTCAACTTCATCACAAACACCATCCATTTGACTCATCTTAGTATGTGTGTGAAGTTCAACTCTTTTAACTAAAGAATCATCAGTAATAATACTATCTTTTTTATCTATACATAACATATCATATATAGTTAGTTCTAATTCATTTGAATAGCTATTTCTTTTAACTTTACCACGTGCTCTAAACCACTGACTATTTTTTAAACTTTTTAATATATTTTTATATTCATTTATATCATTTTCAAATATTTTACAAAAAATACTATCAGTATTATCTGTAACTTTTAAAGTAATAATATTTGTAGTTTGCGTTTCTCTTGTCTCAGTACCAAATATTTTAAATTCAATAATTACATTATCTTCTTCAGTAATTATGTCACTAATTTTTTTAGGTGTTCCATATACTTCTCTACCTTTAATTAGTATTTTATTAATTTCTTTTTTTCTTTCTTCTTCTTTCTTCTTAACATAATTAATTTTTTCTAATTCTTGTTTTATTTTATTTTCATCTTTATTTTGTTCACTAATAATTATTTTAATATCATTATATCCTGCATTAATTAATTGTTCACTTATAAAATCTTTAAATTCTTCATTTAAAGAATCATTGATACCATTAATTTTAATAACATCATTTACAATTTCGATATCTAGTTCTTTATATGTTTCTTCATAATCATCAGGATAATTAACTTGCATAAAATATATTATATAACTAAGAACATCTGAATAATCGATGTTTCTTATATTAAATAAAGAATCAACATAATATGTATTATATTTTCTTGCTAAAAGTTCATGAAATAAATCATAAACATCAAGAGGAAGAATTTTATCTAATGTAATTAAAAATTTAGCACTTTCATTTTGTTTGTTAACGGATATTTTATCTAATGTTCCATTACTAAAATAAGTATAACAATCCTTATTCATACTTATTTGATCTAGTAGTAATTTTAATTTATCATGCATGTTATATCACCTGACTTAATTTTATCAAAAAATAAGCAAATTTTAAAGAAAATAAACAAAAAAGTGACTAAAAGTCACCTTATCTAAATGAAAGATTACCATATGCTAATCAAAAGCAAATAAAACTCTCCACCACCTGTATAATAAGAAGCCCTAGGCTGATATACTAGAATCTACATAACCTTCATTTAATACTCTTAAAGCAGTATCAAGTTGAGCCTTAAAAGTAACTCCATCACACCATTTAATATATTTCTTTAAATCTTCTAATTTAACAAATTTTCTTTCATTAATTTCCCATTCTTCTTTAAATCTATGTACTTTATTTACTCTTGCAATATATCTAAGTTGATAATATTTATCATTTGATTCAACTACTTCAACAGCACCTAAATATTTAATATTTTTAATACTTACGCATGCTTCTTCCATAACTTCTCTAACAAGAGTTCCAATAGTATATTCATAAAGTTCAGGATGACCTCCAGGAACAGTCCAAGTATCACCATTTTTAACAATTAACATTTCATTTTTATCATTAAAGATGTAACCACTTACTTGAGTATACTTTTCTGTAGTTAAATTAAAATTCTCCTTCCACATAATTTTGCAACTTTCTGATAATTTTTCATACTTACTCATATTTCATTCCTTCTTTCTTTAATATTTTTAAAACACCATTATATGACTTATCAAACACATAATGACATTTTTTGTTAAATTCTTCATCTACACCAACACTACACATTACTACATTATCATTTGGTATAGATATATATATCTTATAATCACTTATAAAAATAACATTTCTTACAAAAATAAATTCCATTAACTTTAGCATCAACTTTAATCATAGTATATTCATCAATTGGACAAATATTCTTTAAACCATCTATTACATACAATATAACGTTTTGCATAGTAATCACCAAAATTTTCTTTTATATTATAACATATTATTATATTCAGTACCACATTATATTTTTCTTTCAATTTCATAATTTTCAATATTCATCTATATACCTACACTTTCCATAAAAAAAAAGTGACTAAAAGTCACCTTAACTAAATAAAAGATTACCAGATGCTGATCAAAAGCAAATAATCCTGCACTACGAGTCATCCATTTAGAAATCATGGATTAATTACGATTTACTAATAATTACTTTAAAAGTATTAAAAAAACATGCTAATAAATAGCATATTTTTTATTTCATTATCCAACCATTAGGAAGCCATCTTTCCCCAGTTTCACTAATAGCACATGGATTATTATATAATTCATTATTTATAACAAGATTTGTACTAGCACCACCATCCATATTGGCAGCATTATAAGCACCATATCTTTCTAAAATTTCAATTAATTCAGATAAAGTAACTCCACCACGGCCACTCCAATTATATCTATTTTGACCATTACCATCAATAACTAGAAAAAGTACAATACCATCTTTTCTTTGTGCTATAGCAGTACGAGGATTAATACCCCAACCACCATTACCATTAATTTTAGCACTTACTCCATTTACAATTAGATAAGGTCCGAAATTAACTGCATCACGAATACCATCTTTAATAGCTTCACCAACAGTTGTTCTTTTTAATACTAAAATATTATCTTTATTAAATCCAACCATTTCAAATGAATCATATTCGTTACCCCATGCAATTTTCGAATTTTGTATAACAGGACCCATTGGAGTACCACCATTACCTTCACCATTAGGATCAACAAATCCTCCAGCATTTATAGCAACTTTAGCATTATTCTTTTTAGCAATATTTCTTAATACTTCACCTTGAACACCTAAATATGATGTTTGAGCAATACTAACTCTAGAAGGATCATATATAGCTACTAAATAACAATCATAACCATTATATTCAAATTCTATTAATTTATAATCTTCATTTTTTTTATGATCTAAAATCTCTTTTTCATAAACTGATGCATAACCATCAGTTTCCCCACCAATAATTATTTTACTAGTATCAGTACTACTTTCAGTCATTTCAATAGTATTTTGACTTAATACTTTTTGAATCATTTTTTCAGAATAAAAAGTACGCGCTAAATATTTATGAGTCATTGATGTCATTGCAGTAGTAACTAGAAAATCTCTAAAAAATGATACAGGGCCATAAGTTAGAAAAAAACATCCAGCTACAATAATATCTATAAGTATTAAACCTAATATACCAATCTTTTTACCCTTTTTCTTCAAGTATATTTCACCTACCCTAATTTATATGGATCATCTTTAGTACCACTACCAGATACAATTTTTAAATCTGGTTTAACATGTAGTGTTGGTCTTATTTTCATCTCTTCTTTTAAATTTCCAATATAAATCTTACCATTTTCTAGAACCTGATAAATTGAATTATCACTTGTTAATGTTCTAGTAGCAAGATAATATTTCTCTACATCATTAATAAATAAATCTCCAATTTGTAAAAGTCCAATATTACATGTAACAGTATATTCATTTATTTTAGATAAATCATACTTATTAGTTCTATCATATTTTCCATTATTAAATACACCTAACAAGATACTATCTTTATCTTTTAATGAATTATAAAAAGTAACATTTAAATAATTACCAATACCATAATCAGCAGAATACATATTTTTAGTTCCATATTTTGCTAATATATAATCCTTATCTTTAATACCATCAGCAGATGCTAATTTTACATATTTTTCTTCTGTTTCTTGTATTCTCCAAACTATATCATTAAATAATACATATTCTCCGACATATTGATCATTTAGATTTTTTCCTTTATCAAAAGTAATTTCATAAGGGTCGTTTTTTGTACCTGTTCCTTTAAAATTACTTATTTTTCCATTAATTGTAATTGTAGGTCTAACACCATAACTATAATATGTATAACCACTAGAAGAATCATTATTAACAGTACCTTTTTTATAAACATACCAAGCATTACCATCACTATCTTTATTACTAGTCCACCAATATGAACCAATATTTAAATATGAATCAGACGCACCAGCTAAGTTATATTCATAGACAGATAATAATCCTACAGTAGATTCATAATTTTTATCGCAAGTAATTGTTTTACCATCAGTTTCATCTACACAAGTATTAGTATTAACTAATAATCCTTGTGTATTATCTAAAGAATGTAAAAATGATTTATAAGAATCAGTATCATCATTTAACCAATTTCTAACATACGAATTTTCAAATTCTTGATTATATCCCCAAACCATTGATGTTTGTAATTCTTCTGTTATTAATTTCATATAACCTGATTTATCAATAGAAACTATTCTAAATAATCTACCAGAATATAATAAATAATTATTTACATTTTTACCTTTATAATAATACATATCATTTTCATGATACAAACCATCACCATTATCAGTTAAGTTTTTACCTAATGTCACTAGTTCCACTAAAGTTTTTACATCTTCAATTTTAGGATTTTCAATTCTATAGTAATGAATCATTCTATAACCATAAAATATACAACATCCTAATAAAAAAAGAATATTAATTAAAATTAATATATTTTTAATCTTTAATCTTTTTTTCATTATTTTTTAATCAAAACTTCACCTGTCATAGCACTAGGAATTTCTATATCAAGCATATTTAATATTGTAGGAGCTATATCAGCAAGCTTTCCATCCTTTAATTCTATATTTTTATCTGTAATAATAAATGGAACTAAACTTGTAGAATGACTTGTAATTACATTTCCATCATCATCTAACATCCAATCACAATTTCCATGATCAGCAGTAACAATTAATTTACCATCAAGTTCTTTAACTTTTTTATATATTTTTCCAACACATTCATCAACAGTCTCAACAGCTTTAATTGCTGCAGGAATATTTCCTGTATGTCCTACCATATCACCATTAGCATAATTAAGAATAACCACGTCAAAATCATCCATAATTTCTAATAATTTATCAGTAATTTCATAAGCACTCATTTCTGGCTTTAAATCATATGTTGCAACTTTAGGTGAATTAATAAGTACCCTTTTGCAACCTTTTAAATCTTTTTCTATACCACCATCAAAGAAATATGTAACATGAGCATATTTTTCTGTTTCTGCTATTCTTAATTGTTTTTTACCTTTATCTGCTAAATATTCACCTAATGTATCGACTAACTCTTGATTTTTAAATGCAGGAGTATAAATAACTTCATTACTTAAAGGCATCATAGTAACTAATTTTAAATTTTTAATTTGTTCTCTTTCAAAACCTTTAAATTCACTATTTGTTAAAGCACTAAATAATTCACGACCCCTATCAGGTCTAAAATTAAATAATATTAGTCCATCATTTTCTTTAATCATTCCTGATTCATCTAATATAACAGGTTTAACAAATTCATCTAATTCGTTATTTTTATAAGAATCTTCTATAGCTTCTTTATAATTTTCTTTTTTTATTCCTACACCATTTACTATAGCATCATAAGCAAGTTTAATTCTATCCCATCTATTATCTCTATCCATAGCATAATATCTACCAGATAAAGTAGCTAGTTTTACATTATCATTTAACTTCTCACTTAATATATCTAAATATTTGATAGCTGAATCAGGTAATGTATCTCTACCATCTAAAAACATATGTAAGTAAATATGTTTAACTCCTTTATTTAAAGCATTATCAATTAATGCTAATAAATGATTTATATGTGAATGAATTCCTCCATCACTTAATAATCCTAATAAATGTAAGTTTGAATTATTATCAAGTACATGATTGAATACTTTATCAAATTCAACATTTTTAAAAAATTCTTTATTTTTGATTTTTTCATTTATTAATTGTAGTGGTTGATAAACTATTCTTCCAGCACCTATGTTCATATGACCAACTTCTGAGTTACCCATTTGACCACTAGGAAGACCTACTAACTCACCACTAGCTTCAAGTAAACTATGTGGATAATTATTATATAAGTAATCTAAATTAGGTTTATTTGCCATCTTATAAGCATTACCATGCATAGATTTTCTAATACCTACACCATCCATAATACATAATACTATTGGTTTCATATCATCATCTCCATTAATATTTTAACATATAATAAAAAAAATTACATAAAAATGTAATTATTTTGACACTATTAAACGTTTTATATCATAGTCATCATGATTATAATATCTAATTGCATTAGGACACACTTTAAAATTAAATTCATTAGACCTAATACATTCACCATCAATACCACATAATATTTCTACATTTGATGTAACTTTTATATTTTTAATCTTACTATTATGAACATGTTTTTTCCCATAATGTTCTCCTTTAATTACATTAAGTAAAAAAGAAATCAACTCTATTTTTTTAACATTATCAAGAGAACATAAATTTAAATATCCATCACTTAAATCAGCATCAGGTGTAATTTTAAATCCACCACCATAATATTTACCATTAGTAATAGTGAGAAGTGAATATAACATTTCTTTATTTTCGACATTTAATAAATATGGTTTATACTTTAAAAATGTATATATTATACTAGCATTATATATTTGTGATTTAGGAATATTTAATTTTTTCATTAATGATGCATTATTACTAATTTCTGAATCAATACCAATAGAAGCAGAATTTATAAAATACTTGTCATTTACTTTACCTAAATCAATATCCATAATTCCTTCTTTACACTTACTAATTGTTTTATAAAAATCATTTCCTGATCCTGCTGGTATAACATGAAGTAACGAATTACTATAAGCCATACCATTAACAACTTCATTAATTGTTCCATCTCCACCAACAGCATAAATAATACAATTATTATATTTTTTAGCGATACTACTTGCTTCATACTTAAAAGAAGTGTAAATGATTTCATAATTTTCATGATTTTCTTTACACTTACTTTCTATATATTTAATAATCTCTAATGCCTTACCTTGTCCAGACATTGGATTAACAATAAATACTTTTTTCATTATTTTGTTTTAACAACTTCGTTTGTCTTAATTTCAGACATTGCTAAGTAACGAGCATTTTTAGAAGCAGGCATAATACCTAAATTTTTATACATATAATATTGAATAATATCTTCTTTTGATTTTAAAGATTTAGTACTTATTTTAGTACCATTAATAAAAGCTTCAGCATAATGATTATTATTAGTATTATTTAATAATTCATTAATTACTTGATTAATATTTTTACCTTTAGTATCAACAATGACTTTTTCTTGTTTTGGTAAACCTTTAGTAGCCCAATATGGTGATACATATTTTTCACTTTTTAAATTAGATTTTATTTTTTGTAAATTTTTAATTTCTTCTTGAATCTTTTCAATCTTAGTTGGTTCTTCATCTTTAACTTCTTTAAAATCAACATCTATAGCATCATTAGTTGTAGATGTTTCAGGATGATTTAATTGTTTTGTTTCAGGAATTATAATATTTTCTTCTTTAGTTATTTCATCAATAACATCATCTTCAGATACATTTTTTTCCATAACAGCTGGTAATTTTTCTTCTTTAATTTCATTTTCCTCTACATCTTTAACATTATCTTCTTTTTTGTATTTGTCTTTGATTTTATTTAATTTATCTACAAATACATCTTTAATACTATTTTCTTTTTTAAATCTACTTTTAACATTATCTAAAAATTCCTTTTTAACGTTTGATAATGATTTAACAAATAAAGGAATAGCATAAAATTTTCCAATAATTTTATTATGATCCCAAACAATTTTACGACCATTATTAACTATCTCATCAAGTTGTTCTTTATAATTATCTGGTTTTGATTTAATATATTCATTCACTTTTTTATTTTGTTCATTATATTTTTTATCAACATCATCAAAATCTTTAAATAAATTATATTTAAAATTCTTTTTTATTTTATGACGAGAAAGTCTAACAATTGGTTCATGAAATTTTTCCCCTCTTACATCAACAGGAATAAAAGTATTTCTTGGTAATTTAAAAGGATTATAAATTGGAATACAAGAAATAATTTTTCCAGTTTTAATTTCCTTAACATATAAGTCAAATAAACCTCTTTTATAATAAATAGGTCCATCTACTTTTACGGCATTCTTATTTAAAAATTTTTTATTGTAAAAACGTCTAATTTTATTATCTTTATTTTCTTTTACTTGATATATATTTCCTTCATAAACATCGTTTATATTATCTATATATCTTCCTACACCTTTTACTGCACATACAGCTAGAGCTATTTTTACTATTAAAGAAGTAGTTTTAATAATTAACATAATCATAATATATTACCCCCTACATAAGTGATTATTATAATATATTAAAAACATTATTTTGTCAATTTATTATTATCAAAAAACCTTGTACATTTACAAGGTTTTATTTAGTTATTAAATATACTTTATTAGTATCTAAGTTATTATCAACAATTATATCATTTATAAGATTTAATTCATTAATATTCATTTCTAATGAATTTTTTATTATTTTTGGATTAGTAATAAGTGATTTTAAATCATCAATATTTTTAATAAAATTATAAATTTTTTCTTTATTATTATTAAATAGTTTTGTAATATAATCCCTATTAGATAAACTATCATAATATCCTAAAATAATAAATTGATAAGCTAATCTATCATTCATTTCATTAGAATTATTAGAATAATATTCTAAAGATCTTATATTCATATTTTCATCATATATATTTTTTAGAATACTATATTTTTTAATTAATTCTTTATTAATTATACAATTTAGATAATTGTATAAAAATAATGGATAATAATATATTTGATTATTATTAATATCTATATATGTATTTAAATTATCAAGTAACATTTGATATTTATTCTCAAAAACAATATTTTCATTATTAAAATATTTATTTACTATCTTATTAGCATTCATTCTAGCATATAATTCGTTATATGAACTATTATAAGCTGATTTATAAGTTTTATAATATTTTTTAATATTTAAATTTTCTTTTAAATCTTCAAATACTAAATTTTCAATTAAACATATAAGGTCATAATAATTACCAGTATTATTAATGGAATTATTATAAACATTACAATGAGTTAATTCATGAGAAATGATATTATATACTTCTTTCATATTATTAACTGCATTTATATTTATGCTTATCACATTATCTTTATAAAAAGCATTACCTTTAATTATAGATGGAAGTATTGTAGTTTTTAAAATAATATCTGGATTATCATTTAATTTATTAAAAACCTCTATTATACTATCTTTTTTTAACATTTTCTTTCTCAATTTCTTCTTGAATAACTAATTTTAAAGCAGATAAAGCTATTTTTCTTTCTTCTTTAGAACAAACACTTAAAATATCATCTATTACATCTTTAACTTCTTGTGATTCACATATAAATACAGAATTATCATATTTTTCATCATGATTTTTATCATACTTATCATAAATAGATTGTGCAGTATTTTCTATTTGACATTCATCTTTAACCATCCAATTGATATTACGTTTTAGTTTATTTACTTTTTTTAATGTAGTATCGGCAGTTTGTAATGATATAGGTGCTGCTGTTGCAATTGTTGATGTAGAAGCAGTTGAAACTTGAGATTCACGAGTAGATGTTTCTACTCCATCAGCTGTAGTAAAATCACCAACAGCATTAACTCCACCAACTGAACCACTACCTGTAAATCCTTCAGTAGTTGTTTTTTCTACAACACCTACTGTAGTACTTTCAGGTAATGATAAAGTTGTATTGACATCAAATAAACTTGTAATATAATTTTTTAATGTGCTAATAACAGGAATAGCTATTGTTGTAAATATAGCCCATACTCCAGTATTATCGTTATTATTTTTTTTGTTATTATTATTAATTACTTCTTTCATTTTTTTAGCCTCTTTTCTTTATTTGTTTCTATATTTTTATCTTTATAAAATTCTATTAAGAAATCTCTTAATTCTTTTAATGTTTCTAAATCATTATTTTCAACAATAATACTACCTTTATTATCAGATTGTTTATTTAGTAATTCAATTGCCTCGTAATGTTGTAAATTTTTTTCTAATGTATAATTATGATTTTTAGATAAATCTTTTTCTTTTATTTTTTTGTATCCTCTTTGTATTTTTTTATTTGTTCTTTCTTTTAATGCATCATTATATTTTTTAATTCTTAAATAATTATATCTTTGTAACATAACACAATATACATCTTTTATTAAATCAATATATATTAAATAATCAAACCAACTAGGTCCTTTAAAAATAATAAGTCTAGCGACTATAAAAGGAATTAAAACAAGTATATTTCTAGCATGTATAAAACCATTATAATATAGATATTTGAAATGATCTTCTGTTATACCATGATAGTTTTTATTCTTTCCCTTATCTTTAAAATGAATTAACTCTTCTAGTTTAAAAGCCATATTCCTAAATTTTTTAACACCTAATTTTTCATATATATGCATTTCTATATTCTTTTTTTTCATAAAAATACACCTCTTAGAGGCATATATTATCATATCACAATTTCAATGTCAATTTTTTATTAACCATTCATCATAACCACCCATTATATTGATAACATTATATCCTAATTTAGAAAGTTTAATACATGTTTTTAAACTTGTTTTTCCATGTTGACAATATATATAATAGATATCTTCTTTATTGATGTAATCACTAGGATTATTTATTAATTTATCATTTTCTATATGAACACTATTAGGAATATGGCTTGTATTATATTTTTCCTTATCCCTAATATCTATTATTATATTATTATTTACATCTAATTTATTAACACTAATATTTTTTAACATAAAAAAATCACCTATTATATTATATGAAATAATATAATAAATGATTAATTTATTCATCTTCATTAAAGAAATCATCAAAGAATTCATCATCTGAAACATAACTTTGTTCTTGAGTTTTATTATTAATATATTCATTATTCTTTTGAATAAATGGATTAATTTTAGGTTGAATTGGAGCTTGATAGTTTCCTATATTATTACTATATATAGAAGGTCTAACAGGCTTAGAAGGTTCAGAAGGAACCTCAACTTTAGGCATTTCTATTTTTGGTTCAACAGGAATTTCTATTTTTGGTATTTCAACCTTAGGAGCCTCTATTTTAGGTTCGGTATTAGTAGTATCTGGAATAACAATATTAGGATTTATTCTAGCACTATTTGGTACTTCAACTTTAGGAACTTCATTAAATGATTGAACAGGAATTTTAACTTGTTCTCTAATAGGTTCTGAAGCAAAAACATCATTAGGATTTATAGTTTTTTCTACCTCTACTGTTTTTGGCTCTACTAAATTATTATTCATAACTACATCATTTATACTTGGAATAGTATTTACAGTTGTAGCCTCAGGAATATTAAAATTATTATCCGGTTTAACAAAGTTATTAACAGGATCCATTTGATTAATCATTGGATTTACTACTTTTTCTTCCATAACTGGTTCTTCTTCAATTAAATCTGGAGAAGGTTCTATAGAAGATGTTATAGGCATACTTGAATTTTGTTGTGCTTTTTCTCTTGCCATTTTTTCTTTTTCTAATCTTTCTTCTTCTTCAAGTTCTGCAATTTTAGCATCTATTCTTCTAACCATTTCATCAACATCGAAGCCACCAGGCATCATAGGTTGTTTTGGCATACCAGCAAATGCAGGCATTCCACCACCAAATGGATTAAATCCACCATCAGTACTATTTCCACCAGCCAAACTACTTAACATACTATTAACTTTTGCTTCCTTTTTCTTATCAACAAAACTTTTAATATCAAATGTTTGAACTGGTTGTTTTTGTCTTGTAGGATATCCTGCAAGACCATAATTTTTACCCCATGCATTTTCATTAACCATCTTCCAGTTTGGTGTTAATTTAGTTTTAAATGGCATTTTTCTAATACGTAATGCAATTAAAGTCCATTGAGGTAATCTTTGTAAATCACTTACAGTAACAAGTGGTGTTGATGCAGTTTTATCTTTTTCTTTAGATTTAACTTCACCACACATTTTACTAATCTCTTCTAATGCTGCAAGTTCACTACTAATTAAGTAAATAATATTACCACAGTTACCCTTTATAGTTTCACCATTTTCTTTACCGTAAACTTCATATAATTGAGCAAAGTTTTGAATAACAAATGTGAATCTAATCTTACGGCTTCGAGCGGCAGTAACCATTGTTGTAACATCTTTTAAAGGTGGCATGTTAGCAAACTCATCAAGAATAAAATTAGTTCTAAATGGAAGTTTACCACCAGATTCTTGTGCAACACTAATTAATGTTTCATAACATTGTTTTAAGAATATTGTTACTAATGAATGATATGTTTTCTTTTCATCTTGAATAACAATAAATACGGCAGTCTTTTTTCTACCTATATTATGCATATCAAAATCACTATGTGAAAGCATTTCTGATAAATTTTCACGAGATGAAAATAATTTTATTTTTTGTTTAAATACAGAAAGTATACTACTTTTTGTTTCATTAGGTGCCATTAAAGTACTAGCAACATTTATATATGCTGGAGAACCTTGATCTTTATCACTAAAGAATTCTTTAATATATGTTGTATTACCTATTTTATCTTCTCCAGCAGTAGTCATTAAGTTGATACTATTTAAGTTTATTTCTTCTGGTTTAGCATCTTCAAAAAGTGCTAATGAAAGACCTGCAAAATAATCTGCAGAAGTTTTTTCCCAGAAAGGATCTTGACCCTTAGATGCTTCATCATATAGGATATTTAAAGCTAAGTCTTCTAGTAATTCACAAGCTTTATCTTGATTTCCCGAAGCATATAATTGATATGGTAATGTTAGAGGATTCCAGCAATTACCATTTTGAGGATTACGGAAATTTAATAGTACAATGTTATATCCTTTTTCTTGTAATTCAAGAGCATTTTTTTCATAGATTTCACCTTTAGGATCGGTGATAATCATTGATTCCCCTTTTTTAGCTAAAACCTTAACCATAGGTTGAATAGTCATTTCAGTTTTACCAGCACCAGTAGAACCAATTATAAGATTATGATATTCACCATCATCAACCCATAATCTTTTACCATCATTTATTAATGGAATACCGGCATATTCACTTGTTTCAGAACTTGCCTCAACCATTTTTAATTCTTTTTTCATCTCTTTTTCAGTTAACCAACGTGAATAACCTTTGTCTTTTTTAGGAGAAGTAGAAATACCAATACCTTCTTCTCTATCAAAGAAATATGATGAAACACTAGTAAGGATTAATACTAGTACTGCAAAGAATATTAGCATAGTAGTAAAGAAATATTCTTTACTAAATGCAGGTAAAGGATTCAATCCCGCAAATGAACCATAATTTGCAAATTCATGTAAATTTACTACAGCAATAGCTGATAAATATAATAAAACTAGGCAAAAAATTAAAAAGATTACTAAATCTTTAGGATCTGCCCTAAATTTTAATTTCATAAAATTCCTCCTAACACTGTACTAAAGCCTTAATTCCGTTTTTTACTATACCAGTAACAGAGACACATACATTAGAATCTCCATATGAACTAGATGTAAGAACAATTTCTTTATAACCATCACCATCAACATCAAATATGGCATCAAGTTTTAAAGCAGGCACCATAAAACTATTATCGTTTTCTTGTGCAATTAATTTAATTACATATTCTTTATTCTTAATTATTGCTAAAGCTAATGTATACGCATCGCCATTTTCATTATCACTAGAAAATAAATTAGAAATAATTAGCGTATCTTCTTTTCTATCTCCGTTTAAATCAATTCTATATTTAGAACTATAAGCATTTTCTGATGTGATATCTATTTTATTATTTTTTAAAATTTTGTCAATAGTTTCTCTATCAGATAAACTAATTTCCTCTCTTGCTACTTCATAATATTTAGTATTTAGTTTAGATTTGAAGGCGACAATGTCGCCTTCGTTATCTACTTCTTTCATATCTTTATCATATACAATCCAACGATTATTATTTTTAAGATAAGAAACACCATATTTTCCGAGATAGCCATTATAGTCATATACTTCAACATCTGGCTCTAATTTAGCAAGATTATCTGTTATTATTATCCAATTCTTACCATCATATTTAACTTTAAGATTTGGATCTACAATTAATGTAAAATATTTTTTTTCATATTTAAATCCAAAATAGAAAACTGCTGCTGTAAAAGCAAACACTAACACTAATATAAATAGAATAGTATAACCTTTTTTAGATAACAATATAATCACCTATCCCTTTTTATAATATACAATTTCAGACCATCCAGCTGATGGATATTTACTAGATGCATTCGTTTCTGCACTAGCAGGATCTGCCATTTTAAGTGAAGTTCCATCAGATGAAATTATAGCAACCCAGTGTTGACCTGAATTATTACCTTTCTTAACTTCCATAATTACGTAATAATTTTGATCAAGATATCTCTTAACTTGACTTACTTTAGATGATTCTCCACCACTAAGTCCTACACGTCCTTGATAAGTAAAATCAGGTGCAACTTTATTAACTCTATCAAAATATATATTACCACCAGTAAATCCACCAGCAGCTTTATATGCTGTAACAAAGGTACCAGGGTTTAAATCACTAAATGTAACCGCAGCACCAGAACGTGCAAGTTGAATAGCAACTGATGTTGCAGCACAACCAATTTTTGCAATTGTACTACTACCTATTTGTATTGATCCCCATCTAGGATCACCTTGTCTCCAGTTAGCCCAATCACCAGTTTCTCCACCACCAGTACATGATGGATCATCAGATCTTGAACAATTACCATTACCTAATGTAATAGTTTGTCCATATTTATTAGAATAATGACTAGGTAATATTGTTGTATATTTTTCACCACTATTAGCTCTTCTTTGCCAAGCATTTTGATCAACATCAAGATATTCTGCTATTGTTACAGCACCACTTCCATCAACTAAAACTTGACCAGCAGTAGCACCAACAGCAGCTTTTATCCTTTGACCTTGATCAGCAGTTTGCGATAACGGATCTTTATATTTTCTTCCATGTTCTAATCCTGGATAAAGATCTTTATTATTTACAATTGTAGGATGGTCAGATGAACATCCTTGATCAGGATCACAATAAACCTGATCAGCAGTTGAACCTCTAAGAGTTAAAACCCAACCGTCTCCTTCTTTTTTGTAATTACAATACTGTGAATTACCCATGACAAACGGACGGACCAGAGCAAAACTTCTAGCAGCAATAGCTTCTGATTTTAAAGCTTCTTCATGAACACTATCACCAACCTCGGCATATGTAACACCAAGGACATAGGTTTCAAAAGGAATACCCTCAACCATAACCTGTCCACGCTTAGCTGTATTATACCAAGCAAGTAATCTTACTTTTAAATTAGCAATGTTAGCATATTCATCACCAGGACTCATAGTAGAACTTCCTGTATTAACCTTGGAAAGATTATAAGTACAATCATCGCAATTTTGTCCACTTATAATTCCATCAGGACGTCCTAAATCTCCTACTAAATATTCATAATATTTTCTTTGTTGATATATTTCTCGAACAGATGTATCAGCAGTAGCTGGATTAAAATCAATAACATCACTATAAAACGTACCAGGAATATAAACATTTCTTAAATAATGCCCATATTCATATATTTTATTCATATCAGTAGTTTCATAGTATTCTATTGATGGTGCTGGGAATATATCAAAAAATCCTTTATCAACTTGCTCTTCAGTAATTTCATTATTTCCGGTTATTGTATTCCAAAATGATCCAGCAATTTCTTTGATACCCTGAACAATTTTATATATTAATTCTTCAAATTCATAAGCAATATTTCGCCAATGATATTCAAAATATGTATCATGTGTATTTCCGAGCGAATCATAAGAATCTATTTCTTTCAAAAATTTAACAATTCCAACAATCTGCTTTGCAAGAATAGTTATATTACCTAGACCAGGTATATAATCGTACCACTGTAGTTTAATATTAAATATTTGTTCAATATCACTAACCAAGGATTCAGTAAATAGTGCAAATGATCTTCCAAAGAATTCTACCCATTTTTTTGCAGCTTCACCAAGACTATATGTATCCCATTTTACTCTATAATTTATCATATGGCCAATAAGTCTTCTATTACCAGGTACTAATGAATGATAATCCCCCAATTTATCATTAGCAACATAATAGAAATTTCTCATCTGGCTATTTTTGTAATATGAAGCAAAGAAATCCCCAAATACTCCTTCAGCAGAACCATCAGTTTCACCACCAAGATTCTCTTCCTTTTGATTTTCATACATTCCTATATCACTAACTTTACTATAGTTAATTGTTGCAGCAATTAAAGGAATATCTAAAAATAAAGGTTTACCATCACCAGTTGGTTCTTTCAATGCAGATTCATATTTTTCTTTTAATGTTTTATAAAATTTTTGTTCTTCTGTTTGCCAACCTTGACCACTAGCATAATTAACAAATTTTTCAATACCAGTAGTAACTGTTGTTAACGTTTCGTTAATTTTATCACGAAGAATCATCACTTGTGACATAACCATAAATACTATAAGCAAAGCAGCTACACAAGCAATAATAAAAGGCATAATAGGTGCTATTAATTGCCCTATTTTTATTAAAAATTTAGTTTTATAAATTAATTTAACAGATTCAGGAGCATCTTTAGGAGGTTTTTTTGGAAGACCCAACAAACCTTTAGCCCCATCTAATAATTTACTACTTGGTGATTTTTCATTACCATTTTCATCTAAACTATCCTTAGGTCCTAATGAACTTGGCATTAGTGGATTATTATTGTTTCCACCTCTTAATTTATCACCTATTTGTTGGCTTGGACTTTTATTTTCGTCATTTTTGCCATTGTTTTCATTTTTATTATTATTTCCAAATGAACTAACATTTTGAGAAGGGTGACTACCCTTCCCTATGTTAGAACCATCCGATTTTGCTGATGGATTAGTATTCTTTGCAGATTTTAGACCATTATTAATAGATGGACTACTATAATTAGGTCTTGAACCAATTCCGTTAGGACCTAATCCTGGACCAAAACCACCACGTTTTAAAGGATTATGGTTACCCATCATATTACTAGCAGCTTTACCAGCAACATCAGCCAAAGGTTTAGGAACACCTGATGCTTGCATAGCACCTGATGCAACCTTACTACCAATATTTTTTGCCATATCCTGTTTTAAATTACCAGAATTGCTATTAGGTTCTAAATTTTTTCCTTTAGGTTGATTGTTTTCTTGCATAAGTTACCACCACCAATCTTAATAAGGATTCTATAATCCTCCACCACTACCAAATGAATCTAATTCTTGTTCACTTGCAACTACATTTATACGCATTCTTCGACTACCACAAATGAATAAAGCTTCACCTTGTGTATAACGTTTAATACTTTCTCTTTCATTATCATTTAAGTCAATTAATCTTGATAAGTCTTCAGCAGCTTGTTTTTTAAGACCCATTACTAAGTAATATGAAGCATTATCAAAAATTGCTTTACCTTGAACAAATACTGCAGGATCACAGAAATCTGTTGGTTGTTGTGTAATGAAAATTGTACCAGTATTATATTTTCTTGAACGTCTTTGTACTTGAGCTAAGAAATCAGCACCAAGTGTATTGTTTCCACTTAATAATACGTGAGCTTCATCAACCATTAAGATTGTATTTTGAGCCTTATTAAGTGTTAATCCCCAAGCATATTTTAAAATATTAAAGAATAATGCATTTCTTATATTAGTATCAGTATTCATTAATTCTTTAATATTAAATACTATAAAATTACTCTTTGGACTTAATGTAGTATGTCCATCAAAATAGAATTTTAATTCTTTAATTAAAGGTCTTAATTTAATTTCAAGTTTTTCTAAAATATCTCTTTCTTGAGTTTTTTCAGGCATTGAAAGAATTTTACCTCTAACTGTAGCATAAACATCTTTCATTGTAGGGAAATCACTCGATTTAAACTTAGTGAAATCCGATTCATAATTTATATTGAAACGTCTATATGTTTCTTGTAAAACTTCACTAAAAATATTAACAACATCTTCCTCAACAGAAGGATCGTAATATTTTAAGAAAGCTTTTACTGTTTGAATAGTTCTTGTTAAAACAGTATATCCAAGACCAGATTTAATTTCATCATCATCAGCATCGACAATAACTTCAAGTGGATTAATCATACCAAATTCTCCACCCTTACCTAAGTCAAGGAAATCACCATTATAACGTTTTGTCATTTCCTCAAGTTCGCCTTCTGGATCAATAACAACAATTTGATTACCATTACGTATATTAGTTCTTAAAAGAATTTTTGCAGCAGTAGATTTACCACTACCAGAAGTACCAAGGATAATCATATTGGCATTATTTCTATTATGTTCTTTCTTTTCTTGATATAAGAATTGATTAAATAGAATAACACCACCAGAGAAGTCAACACCAAGTAAACATGCTAATCCTGGATCTTTAATACTATCAAAGATAAAAGGATACATAGCAGCAAGTGTTGGACTTGGAATTGGAGTACCAATTCTATCTTCAATATCTTGTTTTGGATAGATTGGTACAATTGATTTAAATACTTTTTCTTGTTCAAATCTTAATGGAATTGCTTGCATTTCCATAGCTTCTAAATAGTTCTTGATTTGTAATTTTTTAGTAGTTAATTCATCTTCTGAATCAGCACTAATCATGATATGCATTTGGAAATCATAAATTTTTGATTGACTTCCTGCAAGCATTGTAATGAAAGATTCAAGAGATTCATAATCTTGTCTTATTCTTTCTTGAATAGTTCTATCATTTTCATTTTGATAACGTTGCTTTAAGTCAGCTATTTCTTTAT
Organism: Mycoplasmatota bacterium; assembly: GCA_022763805.1. Taxonomy (GTDB): domain Bacteria; phylum Bacillota_I; class Bacilli_A; order RF39; family UBA660; genus CAJGDV01. The sequence continues at coordinate 22,857 of JALERC010000051.1, forward strand.
TTAACATTTTACTTATTACACTAAATGGCATAGGTATATGTTTAATAACAACTTTAATACCTGACATACTAGTTAATGATGAAAGATAACCTGGTGAAATGTATTTAGGATAAGATACAACTGTAAGTATAGTAACAAATTTATCACTTATTACCATACTAGCAGGTCTAAACTCTAACCCCTTAGGAGCTACTTGATTTTTTATATCCATATTAACTCATCACCGTTCCAAATGTAGTTGTCTTTCCACCATTTAGGAAGTTATCTAAAATCATTCTTAAATCATCATTTGTTACTTGATGAGTAGTTAACCCTGCAGCAGCAAATGCATTAATTAAATTTCTAATTCTTTTTTGAATTACTTCATTATCTTTTTCTTTAAATACTAAAAAGTATTCAGTATCAACAACGTTATTGTTCATAAACATATTTGCTTTATTTATATCTTCAACTATTAATTTTCTTTTTATATTATCTTGTGTTTGATTATATAAAACTTGTAATTGTGATAAATATAGGTTTATGTCAACAGGTCTATCTGCAGCTATAATCCAAAATTCATAATCAATTACATTATAAACATTTTTTAAATTTGAAATAATAGCATTTTGCATATCATAATCAAGAATAAAAATATTTCTAGGCATTATTTTAACACCCGTAACTTTTAAGCCATCATCTAGTATAATTGCTCCATTAGTAATACTTTTAACAGGCACTTGATCTGAAGTGTAATTACTTTTTCGAGTCGCCATTATTAAAACACCAACCTTTCCATATCAATTTTTGATTTGTAGTATAAAAAATATATATATTTCTTAATATTGTTATCATGTTGTGATAATTAGGAATTGGAAATACTAAGAAGCTACAAACTAATGCGGGAGATATAGCCGCAAGAGCAAAACTTATTTCTTGGATTGGTAGGGTAAGTAACATTAACAATGTTACCCCCATACCAGAACCAACTAATATAAGATCGCTTGTTGTAAAAGCTCCAAAAATCAATAATGATTTCTTAGAGTTAGCAGGGATTAAGAACCCATCCATTATTAATCAACTCCTTATATTTTATTATTTTATTTTTTACCAGTATTAGAACTGTTACGAATTTTATCGATACCACCAAGTTGTTTCTTAAGTTTTTGACCACGTCTGTTAAGTCTAGCTCTTTCAGAACCAAGTTGTTTAGCTTGATTGAATGTAGTTTCAAGACCTTGAGATTTAAGTTCTTCACGTTTAGCGTTATATCCAGATTTAGAAGAAAGTAATTGTTTTTGTTCATTACGAAGTTCAGAAACTTTAGCTTGACGTTCTTCATTTGATATATTATTAGCTTCACTATATTTTTTATTATATAATTGATTTATATCGCTTGTATACTTATCGTATCTTGCTTTTTCTTCACTATCTAATATTGAATTTGCAATTTGATCATCTGCGAAATCATCATAACTACTATATACAAAGTTACCCGGATTATTATCAACATCTGTATCATATCTGACATCGCTCTTATCATATGAATTTAACATGCTATTAAATGTACTATAGTCTCCACCTGATTCAATAAATCTATTTTGAAGAATACCCATTTGATGATACATTTCATTTTCTTGAGAACCAGTATCTGCGATTTCATTTTGTAAATCTTTATATGCTGCATCCCATTTACCAGTTGTTGCATATTGATTTGCTACACCTGCATAAACGTCTGCAGTATCTAGAATTCTATCTTTCACTCCATAACCATTAGCAGCATATATCTTTTTAGCTTCACGGATACCTGAAGATTTTTGTTTAGCAGCAGCACCGGCAGAAACACCTTTTGCTAAACTTCCTCCTGCTTTATATCCACCTTTAGCACCACGCGCTGCAGAAGCTAAAGCACCTCCAGCGACGAATCCACCACTATTGGTCCACATTGAACCAACATTATGTTTAAATGCACTAAAACTCTTGTTACCATTTTCATCATTAAATAATCCATTTTCATGACCAAACATAGCTTTACTAAATGCATATCCATATCCTTTATTAGGATCTTTAAATTTATCAATATATCTTTTTGTTGCCCATAAGTTAGCACCAGCCATTGTAGCACCACCAACAGCAGCACCAACAGCAGCACTTTGTAAGCCACCAATTTTCTTTGATAAAGCTTGCATTTTTTCTTTATTACCACCAATTATATCAGCAATTAATGTAGGAATTTGCTTAGCAAAGAATAATGCAGCAAATATAATAAATACCTTAACAAGTAGGCTATCAGTTACATTGTTTTGTGAACCAGCAACATTTACAACACCATTTCTAGATATTTGAGCAATTATAAATATTGAAAAATAAATTGCAGCAAGTCTTGTAAATAAGTCTAAATAAGTACTTATACATTCCTTAACCCATTTATCAAATCTACCTTGTCCCTCTTTACCAGGAGCAACCTTCATAATTAAAGGTATAGGTGCAATTAATTGTAAAAATCCAAGTTTAACACTACGAACTGCAACATCTACACAGAACGATAATAATAAGAATATTACAACAATACCAGCGATTGTTGATAATAAGAAATAGTAATCAAATAATTCATAATCACCATTTTCACTTTCATATATTAAGGCAGCTAAATCATGATTTGCCAAAGCTCTAAAATCACCTGTTCTATATGCATAAGCAACATAATCTCCTGCATATGAAAGTTCCTCGCCATTTTCATCTTTTCCACCTTCAAATGGAACACCATTAATACCTTGGTCTCCCCCACAAGCTTCGGTATTAAATTTACCATTTACAACTGGATTATTAATACAACTAGATGAAGCTATTTCATTATTAAATGTAAAAAATGCAGAAAATATTTGGAATGCCATAATTTTTCCACCATATTCAGCATAATAAGTACCATTTTTACCTTCTGCCACAGTAGCATCAGTATCAGCACCTGTTGTCTCTCCACCAGTCATATCAGCATCTAATCCTAAAATCAAATTACCAATAACATTATCTTTTAATACTATTCTTTGTAATCCATATGCTGCTTCAAAAACATATGGAACCAAAACAATACCAACCAAAACAAACGCAACATTTTTAACTAAAGCTGCACCCCCGATTGCCTTATCATTAAAATTTTGCGGATTAATAATATATTGAACTAATGTGATAGATACTCTAAAAATCATTATCAATCCTAAAAATACATAAATTCTATTTGCAAATTCTTGTATTGTAGATTGACTAAATATACCTGATTCAGATAATTTAATAAGCAATTCATAACAATTCTCGATCCATGCATAAACAACTCTATCTATTGTAATGAATAGAGAACGAATCATTTTAAACATCCAATCAGTTACACCAATTACTGTCAATAAATTCATAATATACCTCCATTAAAAATCACATTATACACCTGCCTTTATTATATCATAAAAAAAAGTAATTATAAATAACTTATCATTACTTTTTCAAATGTGTAAACTTTACCTTATTCCACATGCAGGATCTGAACTACTGAATGATAAATTAATTAAATCAATCAAAAATGATATAATTGTTGGTGCTAAAAATAGTAATAATAAGCAAATTAAACGCTTAGAAAAATTACCATTAGCTTTTTTCATTCCAGTATCATCACTTGCAAATGTAGCTTTTACATAATCTGTTATTCCAAGAACAACAGTAAGTATAATTCCCCCTACACGGATTACATCCATAATCCATTGTAACCATTCTTTTAACTCATTAGATATAACTTGACATCCCGAATTAGGATTTAAATTAACTTTAACTTGAGCGTATCCGATATTCATAAATGCAATAAATGTAATTATTATAAAAATAATGTATTTAAGATAATTATTATTTTTTTTCACATTACCACCTCAATGCGGCTTATTATATCAGTAATTTTATATTTAATCAACAAAAAAAAGCAATAGTATGCTTTTTTATGCTGTATCTAATTTAATGATCCTATAATCTCATTAATACAACCTGTTATTGATTCACTGTCATCAGCTACTAAACCAATTAACATAGTAACAATTGTAACTACGAAGAAAACTATAGCAGCTGCAACTAATCTTTTGATAAATGTATTTTGTCCTTTTTTAATTTCATCTTCTTTTTGAGCCATTACTGCTTTACCTAAATCAAGCATACCCCAAACAATTAATAAAATTGGAACAATAACTTGAATAAATCTAACTGCTAAAGCAATAATTCTTGCTATTTTACCAGGAATTCCTACAGCCCCAATAGCACCGACACAAACAGCATCGTTCATACCTAATTCCTCCTTTGCATACACTTAGTATACTTTAAAATATTTTTTTTGTCAATATTATACTCTTTGTCTATCAAAACCCATTTTCTTTAACAATTCATTAACCTCTGGAATATTTTTATCCCTATCGTTTAATGGTGGCATATTAAACATAACTTTAAGTCTTGATTCATATTCAAAGTCCATAACATCTTTATTATTTAATAAACTTTTATTTAAAACTAGATTTTTAGAAGCTAAATCTTTAAATGATTTAGCATTAATCATCATCACACGATTCAATTTAATTATTGAAGGTTCAATTAAATAAATTACATCGTGGCATAATTCCAATGCAGCACTACTTGTGTTGACATCAATTAGAATTACTTCACAATCACTATACTTTGCAACTGTATTTCCTATTTCAACTGAAGTAGAACTTACTAAATTTTTACCACGTAAAAACATAAAATCTCTTTTGTCAACTTCAATTGCTGCCACTGAATAGTAATTTTCAAGTTCATTTTTCATCAAATATGTAAGTGTAGTAGCACCAGATTCTTTTGTAACACCTTTAATACCAATTATTCTAGTATCACCACTAGCTACAGATCCTTTTGACTCATTTTCAATTTGATGTATATGTGCAACATCTCTATAAGAATTAGGATTATTATATAGATATAATACCCCGTCAATATTTTTAGTAAAATTGTAAATTCCCATAGAAATTAATTGAGATAAGTATTCACTTGAATTTGTTTCAGGCGAATCATCAAGTAATAAAATAACTTTTTCCATATCTAGTGATATTGATAATTTTTGAATTACTCTTATATCTCTATAATTTTTAATAGCAGTTACATCTATAATCATTCTTTGAAAATAGAAATTTTGAAAACTAGAAATTATATCATCAACTTCAAATTCTCCTGTTAATACTTTTATTACATCAATATTAAGAGATTGTAACATTGTTTGATATTTATTTGCAATAATAACATTCATTTAGTTTCATCCTTTCTAATAATCAAAAATAATTTTTGTATCACCATACATTGGTAATTCTATTTTAATGAAATCTCCTATTATTGGAAAATCAAAAATCATATATAGAACTACTGAATAATATGATCCTTTTGCTGTTTTGTATTGATATATGCAATATTTATAGTTGTTTAATTTATTAATAGCTTTAATACCAGTGTTTTTTTCATCTAAAATTCCACCAACAGCATGTTTATTACCACGTCCAGTAGGACATGACAATGTACTAGCTTGATATGGAGGATATCCTGCTGACTTTAGAAAAGTTTCAATTTCTGCACCAACAGTAGCATCATCATATTTACCATGTTTTTCAATAATTTCAATAACTCTATTTTTCATTTTAAAAACTTTAGAATAATTCATTGAAATTACTATTAAACCTGTACAAATACCAACAATAACTATAACAATTGAAAAAACATATGAATTTGCAATAGATTCTTTCATTAAATCACCTTATTATTAGAATTTAAAAATTCTATTAGATTCTGTATAAATTGGAATTTTCAAAAATGCACCAATTATAGGAATATCGAATGATATATAAGTTACCACCCCATAACTATAATATGTTCCTTTAGAATCAACACCATCATTTCCAATATAGTATATACAATATTTATAATTCTTTTTAAATTCAGGATGTTTAGCAGTCGTATTTTCTAAATCATAACCTTTTCTTTTATCTGGGCATTCTTTATTCCATCCACTAGGATAACCAACATCTGCTAACTGATCATCAATTTCTTTAATAGCATATTTATTATAACCTTCATATTTTTCAATTACACTGATTATTCTATTATTAATTTTAAAGGCCCTGTGGTATATGAGGGTCCCCATTAAAAATGAAAAAATTATAGCTAAAAATATAAAAACAATATTATATAAAAATACACTACCTATACTTTCTCTCATATACCATCAGTTCCTCTTCTTTTTATTCTTTAAATATTATTTGTCAACACAAACTCTTTCGTTTGCATTCCAGTAAGTTGATTCAACCATAGCTTTATAAGTACCTGATGCAGAACTTACTTCTTGACATGCATTGTTTTTCCAAATACCTCCAGCATTTGTACAGCAACTTTTTTTAGCTGCTGATTTTAAGTAACTATTTACTAATGGAGTTACTACTGCTGCTACAACCCCAATAAGGATAATAGCAATTACTGTTAAGTTTGCTTCTCCAGCTGCTTCTTTCATTATTTTCACCACCTTTACCCTTAGTCTATAATAAGTATAACATAATAAAATAAAAAAAACAATAAAATTGTTTTTTTTTATGAAGTTCCCATCATCATATACATTGCCATAAGCATAAATAGTAGGATTCCCCCACCAGTACCGCCTAGCATCATCATTGTTTTTCCTTCCATCTTTTCAAGTCTTTCTTTATATTTTTGTTCACGCGACTTGTTTTGAAGTGCAGAAACAGTTTTTGAGAACATCATTAATTGTTCTTGTTTATTTTCATTAGAACCAAGTCCTAAACGATAAAGTAAACGCATCATACGCATTGAATCTCTAACTGGATATTCATGTGCGAAATCCATATATGGATCAACTGTTGAATCTCCCGATTCTATTTTAGCTACTAAACTTCTTAATCCAGATCTAAATATTTCTGGCGCTGTATCAATTGATTTTGATAAAGCAACTGGTACAGTATAATGTTGAATTAATATTTCCAAACTTTTAAGATAATATGGAAGCATTAAGTTAATTTGATGCAAATTAGATTTGTAAAATCCCTTTAGTTTTGTATAATCTGATTTAAATACTATTACAGCAACAATAGCAATAACAAGAAGATAAACAAAACTCATTTTATTTAATAGAAATACAAATAAAATTACAGAAACAATTAAAGCATTTCTAATTCTTTTACTAAATAATTCATATACAGCATCATCATCAATTTGCCCACCATATCTAATATTTAATAAAAATTTATAATCATCTTCCATTAAGAAATGAAAATATGGTTCAGTATCTTGAATAAATTTTCTTGAATCAATTATATTATTATATTCAAATACAAATATAATAATAACACCAATAGCAACAAATAACATATCTATTCAGCCCCCACATCTTCATTATAATATTTTTCACCATTTAATAAGAACCATGTATTAAGCCATACGATACCATGTAATAATACTTGAACCCACCATGTATTTAACATGTTAATATAATTTTCAACACCAAGTAAGAATTGAACTAACATAACCATTAAATAAAGAACTATACCGAATTGTAAGAACTTCTTATGGAAAGCTTGTCTATCCATTCTATCACGATATACATTTTCTACAAGCATATCTATATCTTGTGACATGTTTTCAAGTGATTCACCAGCATCTTTAGAACCTTCATTATTAATTTGAAGGAACAATTGATGCATATTTCTTACTATATAATAATTATATCTATCATTCATATATTCTAATGATTGTTCAATAGTACCATTTGTATATGCTAAATCAATCATCATTTTAACATCACTTTTAATAGGATCTTCTAAAACTCCTGAATCGTAAACACCCTCTAATGATTTAACGAAAGATTGAGTTGTAGCAAATTCCATGATAGTATTTGTTGTGTAAACTTGAACTTGTTCAAACAAGAATTCACTATATAATCTTTTACATCTTAAATATGTTAGATACGGAATAACTGAAACAGCAGCTATTGAATATAAAAGTGAAATTAATAAACTGTAGAAATAAAGATAAGAAATTACAGCTGCAGATATAGCAAATACAGCAATTTGTATTGTATATTGTCTAGATGTATATTCTTGACCTAATTCTTTAACTTTTTCTCTTACAACTTTAAATGAATAAGGAGCATATTGTTCATAAGCGTAACTAATTTGTTGAGATACATACTTATAAGCGTTTTCACCAGTATCCATTCTATATACAACTATAAATATAATTATAATTGCACATACTATGAAAACTAATTGTGTCATATAATTCCTCCTTCACTAATTAAAATCTAAAGTTTCAACATTTGCATTTGCAGATGTTTGAGGTTGTACAGGCACACTTTGAATAGTTTGTGCTTGTGGTTGTACATTAACTCTTTGTTGTGCAACTTGAGGCTGTACATTAACATTTTGTTGTACAGTTTGAGGTTGCACATTAATATTTGGCTTTGTAACCTGAGGTTGTACAGGAGTTTCTACGGTAGCATTATTATTTGCTGCTACTTCTTTTTTCTCAGCTTCTGCATTAATTTCTTTTGTGTTTTTTACAAAAGTATCAAAATCAATTGTTTTTTCTCCTAATTCTTCAGCTGATTTAACCTCGTTAGGATCAAGGATTACCCCTTGAGCATCAAGATAAGCAACTAAATATTTAGAAGGTTTGTTTCTAATGACATGACCTGTTGTACTTTTTTTATAAATCGTATTATAAATTGCTTCATTATTTTCATCAACATAGAATTCAGTAACTTCAGCAATCTCACGAACAAATCGTTTTGTTTCTTTATCTTGATAACCTCTTATATATATACCTAGTTGTATATATCTATAAATTGATTTTAAGAATTGAGAAATATCTTGATTTGTTTCAAGTAAGCTGTACATACGGTTTGGAATAGACGCTGCTTTATCAGCATGAATTGTTGATAAAATATAGTGACCCGATGAAATCGAGTTACGAACAGCCATAACTGCTTCAGCACTACGAACTTCGGAAAGTAATATCCATTTAGGATTTTGTCTCATACATGTAACTAGTACATCTGAATATGATGCAATATTATTTGTCTTCATTGCTACAATATCTCTAGTAGGATAAATTCTATCTAAGTGAAGTTCCAAAGTATCCTCTATTGTAATAAGCTTTTCATTTTCTTTAGTTTGTGAAGCTAAATATTTAACAAACTCAGTTTTACCTGAACCAGTTTCTCCACAAACTATTATATTACAATGTCCATGTACACATTTTACAAGAAAATCTAGAATGTCTAAATCAACATATTTATCTTTTATTAATTTGTCTTTTTCAAGTCTAATTTTGGCCGGTGTCTTACGCATAACACAAGCAATACCATTTTTTGCAACAGAATCATGAACGAAATTTAAACGTAATTCAGATCCTTCAGCGTCTAGGAAAGGATAAGCCATATTAAATGACTTACCCATTGCATTCGCACATTGGAACGCAAGTTTTTCCATAAACGCATTATTTATTGCAGGGTTTTCGATACGATAGATACCTTTTGATAATGTTTTTAACCAACATTGTCCACCATTACTATAGGAAATATCGGTTACGTCATCATTATCAAGTAGTTCTTGAACAGGTCCAAAGTCAATAGATGAGAACATATTATCCATCATAATATATCACCTCTAATCTTCACTGTTTGTATCATCTTCACCACTAACAGTACCTTCTTGTCCTTCAAGAATAACTGTTTTAGAATTGATGAAGTCTTTTAAGTATTCAGTACTTACTCTTAATTCACCTTCACTTGGTACTGTTCCACCATGTGGTACTGGGAATAATTCAACAGCTCCAGTAGTTAAATAACGAGCTTTTCTTAATAAGATATGAATATCATCTGGTAAACCAAATACTAAATATTCAGGATCTCTTTGTTCTTCTGTATTTTCAAATACATCGTTACCAGCATTATCTTTAACTGCTAGAACTTTTACATCGGCTAGTAATTTACCAACCATAATTTTATTATCATCATCAATAGCTTTCATATAAATATCAATTTTACTTCCAGGGAAAATTGAATTACCAAATGTAGTTTCTAGGTTAACGCTGAATAAATATGGAATTTCATCTTCAGCCATATCAAAGAACGCAGAATCAGGTAATTTATCTTTTTCAACTAAAGCTTGATGATAAAACATACTACCTTCTGGAATAATAGTATTAACATTAGAGTACATACCAATAACTTGATTTTGATTAGTATATACATTTTCAACTACAGCGATAGATGAAATATCTATTGTAGAAATCATTTCAGCTGTAATTTGAGTTCTTGGTTGTATTGTTTTAGCTGCTACAGGAACAGTAACAGGTTTTACAGAATTATTAACTTGAGTACTATAACCCCAATAAAGCAATACTAGTACCAAAATAACCCCAATAATTGTAACTGTATTTTTATTAGATACAAATCTTTTTAATGGATTTAAAACACTATTCATCTTTTTATTCTTCCTTTCTTTCTATTAGTATGGAGTTTCTAATATAGCATCTAATTGATCACTAATTGTAAATTCAAAAGTTTGGTCTTCACCAACTGTTGAGAACACCTTCACCGTTTCAGCAGATTTAACTTTAATACTTACTTTAGGAGGCAACTCATTTACATCATAGATTTCGATTTTATAAGTACGTGATAAAGAAGCATTTTCAGAAAATCTTCTTAAGAAATTCTCTACAAATTTTTCTCTATCTATTCTTATTTCACCAGTTTTTCTATATGTAGCAAGGTCTAGTGCATCATACATTGCACCCTTTGTAGACTCTTTAATTAAGTGCATATTGTGTTCATCGGTATTTGTTAATGATTGAAACAAAAATATAAATGAAATTGCTACAATACCAACAGTAACAATGAATACTGACCAGAACGATTCCTTCATATACTTATCTCCTTTCTAACTTAACCATCATATAAACACATATGTGTTTTCCAGCAACTATTATATATATATCATCTTATATTTAAAATATAAGTTGTTGGTTATTTAATTGATAAATCAAAATCATCTTTTCTAACCAAATAGAATATTAATCCTGCACAAATGATTATAATTGAACCAAATATAATTAAACTATATTTTGCTAAAAAAGCAATTATAATTTCAAATACAGATTCTTGATTTTCACTTGCAGTATTTTCTGAACTAACAATTAAACTATCTAGATAAGCTTGAACTTTTTGAGTAAACTTTTCATGTGTCATTTTTATATTAGCCCATTTATTACACAATGAATAATCAGGGATATTTCTACATAATTCATCAGTGTAATATTTATTGAAAGATGGTAATGTAACATATATTGTAGTAACTTTTTCTTCTCTACAATTATCAATATTACCATATACTAAAAATTTTAAATATTTACCAGGTTTAATATTTTCAATAACTATTTCTCTATCAGCATTATTATAATAGTGTTCATTAGTTTCTTCATCTATTATAACAACATCATCATGCATATTTGTTAAAGTAACTGTAAACTTTACAGTATTAAAACCTGTTTCTTCATTTTTTTCTTCTTTATATGTATAACTAGATGCAATATTACTAGCGATTCTTTGTAATCTAGTTTTGTCATCATAGTCACACATTTCACGTGCATTTACAATGTTTGGTAATAATAGAATACTAAATATAAGTATCAATATATTTTTCTTTTTCAAATCACATATCCTCCATTATTCAATTATAACATAAATTTTATAAATTTTTAATGATATATTTATATTCTTTATTTCTAATTTTTAAAAGTAGATACGCATATTCGCAATCTATCATTTTTTTATTAACCTCTATGTAATACACATTTTTCTTAATAGACTTCTTAGGTTTAATTTGAACTAGTGAACCTCTCATTTTATAAGTAGTTCCATTATATTTATAAACTATAGTTCCAAATTTATTAATTAAATTAAATGCATCTGAAGCACCATTAATTTGAACACCTTCACCTTTTATAAATGAAGCATCTATTTTAAGTAAAGCCTTATCTCTTGTTGAATTTAAATTTGGTCTTAAATACTCTTTCGATGAATAACATTCACCTGTTTGAGGACAATATTTATAATTATTAACAAAATCCTCTGCAATTTCAAAAGAATTAATTTCTAATGTAGAATTATCTAAAACATCTTTATTTAAGATAATCTCTTTTTTTAATTTAACATCTTCCTTTTCAACTTCTTTATCTAAATTCTTTGTTTTTAAAGCTACACTAACATAACTTGGATTTACCATATCAAAAACAGAAATATATCTAAATTTATATTTACTATTTTTGAAATTACTTGGAATCTCATAAACAATTAAACTTTTAGTATAATCTTTTACACTAATATTTTCATCAACATAGACTTGACCTAAATCAGAAAAATAATCAACTGATACTTCTTCTACAGGATAAAATATATTATTATCAACAATTAATTGCATTCTAGCAGTATTAAATTTAGTATTAGCTTGATTAGCTTTAGCATTTAATTCTACAATAACATATAAGGACGATGTAATATTTTGTAATTTATAATCTCTTTGAGTTACAAAAGAATCACTAACTTCAATCGTTAATCCTTCTGTTTGAAATCCTTCATTCATATTAAGAATAGTATTATTAACACCTGTACCTTTAAATATTGAATATACTATAAATATTATTAATACTAGTGCTAATACTTTAAAAAGAAATTTATTCTCTAAATATGCATATTTAATATTTCTAATGTTTTTATTTAAGAATCTTTCAAGTACATTACCCTCAACATTAAAACTAACTTCAAATTCTTCTTTATCGGCATCGTCAATATCCATATCAAGAAGATCTCGTTTAAAATCAAACTTTTTAATATCAAACCCTATTGCCCTTATCATGGTAGGTATTAATATCGTTATCTGAATAAGTAGCATAATTAATGTAAAATCAAACATTAATCTTACATCTCTAGCACTCATGATGTTTTCTTCAAGATATAAAAATTGTCCTTTTAAATAAACATTTAGAACAAATAATAATGAAAACACTAAAACATTTACTACATATATTGTTTTCGGCTTATTCTTTCTCGTCAATGTAACAAGTAATATGAGAGAAAAAACAATTAAAAGAACCGGTAAAATATACATATATGAATTAAACATTGTTTCAGTAGCGCCTTTACCAAGTCTTAGCATTGTTGTCTTCATATATTCTGAAAGAAAATGGAAAAGATTATATGTTCTATAAACTAGGTATGCCATAATTATAGTTAATAATACATGTATTAATTTAAAATATTTTATTAATATCGCATACGGTTTTCTAAATATCATAACATTCTCTCCTTATTATTCTAAATATATTATACATTAAAATAATAAAAAAAAAAAGAACAAAATTGTTCTTTTTACCAATCAAAGCTGTTTCCACAGTTACTATAGTTACTTCCTTTAATTGCACAACCCTTTACTTTCCATTTTCTAATGATATCACTCTTACATTCAACACCGTCTTCATTACACGTCATACTTTCATAATCGGCATAACCAAGAATACCTGTAGACGATTTATTAGTATCATCATAAATAGTTGTAACTTTTCCATTCATTTTTTTATTATAATCTCTTATTTCTTTAATTTTAGTAGGAGTTAATTCTATAGTATACATAGGATCTAATTTATAAACATCATAATTAGAAACACTTCTATTATTTGTAATAAAATCTTTAATTAAATTTTCATTATTCCAATTATGTCCTGGAATTCTATTACTTCCATCCATATTTAGGAAAATTGTATTAGGAAACATTGAAATAGGTCTATAAACAACATTTATTCCCTCTTTATTTGTATCATCACAACTAATTGTTTCTTTTGATTCATCTTTGTTACAATATTTTTTAACTTCATCACACTTATTAATCATAATTAAATTATCACAACTAACTTTATATGTACAAGAATAACTCATATCTTTATCATAAATTAATTTTCCATTATATAATTTTTTGTCAAAAATAAATTTATTAAATTTATTCCCATCACCTAAAGATTCAATTCTAATATTAAACTCATAATCACCCGGAGTAGTTGAGTAATGTATTGGTAAATTACTATATCCAATATCAACATAATTTTTTCCAGCATCTTCTTTTTTATGATAAGATCTACCATTTTCTTTAGATATATATCTATAATAATTATCAGGAAGTGTATAATTTATATTTTTTAAAACAGTTTTTTCAAACCAATCTGTTAACGGATAATAATCTTCTATTACTTTTTTACAACCATCAGTTTCATTACAAGAATATTTTAATAATTTTTTATTATCTAAATATGCTGTTCCTTTTGAAGATGTACTATCTATAGAATTACCACCTTGATAATATATTTCGCTTTTAACAGTATTTGTATCTTTTTTTAGTTTAATTTCCTCGTTACCATACACTGGTTCGTCATATTTAAAATATAATGTTGGAGAGAAACTATATTTTACTGCATATTCACTACAAGATTTTATTTTATTAATCATTGATTCACGATTTTTAATAAGTTTATCAACTTTTTCTTTTAAAGATGCTATTTCTGTTGCAGGTTTATTACTTTTTTTAGCACTTAAATATTCATTGTATGAATTGTTAATATCTTCTTCTATCTTGCTAAAATCAGATTCGAATTTTTTCCTGTTAATAACACCCTTATTACTTCCTTTTTTATTTGTTGTGCGACAAGTCTTCTTACCAGTAAATTTAATTGGATTTAATACAGCAAGAGAACCATCACCACTAGTTTTATCTAATGTTAAATACCTACCAACATTAACAACATTAGCACCACTAGGTAAAGTATATTCTATTTCTTCTTTACAATATATAGCACAATAATCATTAGAGTACTCTAAATAATTATCTTGAACTTCTTTATTTTTATTATTATTACTTTTAAAAATACAATTCCAATTACTTATATCTTTTATATGACCACTATTTTTATCACTACATGTTTTAGGAACATCTGTACTAATTAGGTATTTACAAGAATCATTACAATATTCTTCATATTCACTTTCAGTTATAGGATACTTAAGATTTGAAGCATTACAGCATGCTTTTACTCCTACTTTAGTTTTATCACACACAACATCATTACTACAATATTTTTTATACTCTTCATCAGTAATTGGATATTTCAAATCTTCCGCATAACAACAAGCTTCTACACCAACTTTAGTTTTATCACATTTAGTATCCTCAGGTTTTACAGCAAAATCTATTATATTATAGCCATAACCACTATTAATACTTGCAACTAGTTTTTTATCAGTTGTTCCTTTATTATAAGATTTTATTGAAACATCATCAAAATTTGTATGAAGTATCATAGAAAATGTACTAAATGTTTGATTATTAGTCATACCACCGTCACGTGCTATTTCTTTTATAGTTGAAAAATACAAAGTATTATTTCTAAAACCTGTAAAATAAGGTTCTATTATAATACGAAAGCCATACTTCGAAGCATTATTTTGATTTGAAGATTGATTACAATTAGATAAGTTTTTACCCTTTTTTTCACAATAGTTAACAAAATATGTATTCAATTTATCTTTATAATTAGCTTTTGTTAATCCCATATTGGCTGTTTCATTTAATAATTTAATAAAATTATCAATATTATCATAAAAATAATTTTTTAAACCAGTTGCATTATAACCATCTGCAGAGTTTCCAGGAACATTAAATTTTTTAAATTCACTTATATTTCTAAAATTGTTATTTGTATAAACTACACTTTGTCCAATTTTATCACGTGTTCCATTTTCATTAAAATAATATAATGAAACTAATACAGTCATATGATTCATATTATTATATGCACACATTGTACTAGTATTATTAGGACAATTACTACTTGATGGCTTAACACCAGGACCACTTCCACCATTGTATAATGCATAAACACTATGTGGAATAATTAATGTAAAAAGCATTAGTAAAAATATAAATCTCTTTTTCACGCCACACCTCTTTTATCTTTTATAACTTGATTATATCATAAATTAAAAAAATAAGAAATTATTTCTTATTTTCTAAATAATAATTTCTTAATTCTTTAAAACGTTGGTAATGGATTATTTCTCTTTGTCTTAAAAACTCTAATGGTCCAATAATATCTATATCATCAGTTAAATCAAGCAAATGTTCATATGTAGCCCTAGCACGTTGTTCTGATGCCATATCACTTTCTAAATCAGCAATATAATCTCCTGTAGTAGAAATATATGAAGTTGTAAAAGGAACTCCACTCGCACTCATAGGAAAAACAGCATTATCATGTTCAGTATAATAATCAGCTAATCCATTTTTCTTTAACTCATCAATGCTTGCTCCCTTAATTAGTTGCATAATCATTGTTGCAATAATTTCTATATGTGCTAACTCTTCAGTAGCAATATCTGTTAAAAGAGCATATCCTCTATCATCAGGCATACTATATCTTTGATTCATATACATAAGGCATGCTGACATCTCTGAATTAGGTCCCCCATATTGACTGAGGAGATTTTTAGCCATCTTAATATCTTTTTTTCTAATATTAACTGGATATTCTAATTTCTTTTCATACTTCCACATTATTATCCCCCTCCCAAGGCCAAGGAGAATTTATCCATGCGTATGGATAATCATTTAAAGATTCACTATATATTGTTAAAGGACCATATTGTTTTTGATATTCATATACATATTCATTATAATCTTTACGACACATATTAAATCTTTCTAATATTTCCTTATCATTAGGATGCGTATCAAGATACATTCCTAAATCAATAATTGCTAGTTCTAAACAATCAATTGTAGTAAGTAGTTCTGCTTGTTTATTCTTTGGAACTATTTTAATTGGTTCATTAGTTTTATATTTATTATATAAATCTTTAAACATATTTCCTCTAATAAATCCCTCGTATGGTTCATATAAACTTACATTATTCTGGTTATAATTTGGTTGGTTATAATTATTATTTAAATAATTATAATAATCTCTATAATAATTCATTAAATTACCTCCATAGTATTATATGCAGTAATTAAAAATAAGTAAAAAAAAAAAAGACTATTATAAGTCTAATTCTTCTTCATCAACGATTGCAAAGTCATCAATATCATCATCAACATCATCAACATCTAATTCATCGTTATCAAGATTTTCTTCGATATCTTCTTCTTCGATTTCATCTTCTGAAACTTCTTCGTCAATTTCTTCTTCTTCCATTTCATCTTCGTCTTCCATATCGATATCTATTTTAACAGAATGATTATCTCTTAAATCCCATTCAGCTGAATCTAAAAGAATAAATCTCTTATCAGTTGTTAAAGATGTATAATAATCACCAATTTTATTTGCAAAATCATCTTCAGAATACCCTAACA
This sequence comes from Mycoplasmatota bacterium, assembly GCA_022763805.1. Lineage (GTDB taxonomy): Bacteria > Bacillota_I > Bacilli_A > RF39 > UBA660 > CAJGDV01. Next base: position 40,346 of record JALERC010000051.1, read on the forward strand.
ATTCACATATTTTTTGAAAGATTGCAGCAGTATTCATAGGTTTTTTATTTTCTTTTAATAATAAAGCAGTAAGATCACAATGTGAAAGTAATTCTAACTCTGCTTGTGTCATATCTTTTATTTTCATAAATTTCCTCCTACAGTCTTATGCACGACTTAATTTTATCATATATTTTGCGTGTGTCAATACCCTTTTTATTCATTTATATATTATGTAGTGTTAAAAAAAAATATACACTATTCTCTATACGTTACAGTATATTTAAATTCTTGTGGGTTATCTGAATCTAATATCATTAGGTAATTAACCTCAAATCCGTTTTCATTTATCTCTAATTTTTTTGTTTTAACATCTAAGTCTAAATTACCTAATCCCTTTATTTTATATATACCTTTTTTAGTTTCTAATAAAGATGCAACAATAACAATTTCATATTCATCACATCTTCTATCGATTTCTATTTCGTTATCATTTATTGTGATTGTTATACCAATATTATTATCAAAAAATTTAATTTTATTATCTGTTTTTAAACCCATACAATCGGTACTAAAAAATTTCTTTTCGTTAACATTCTCTAATTTTGTAATGATATTTATTTTACCCATAAAAACACCTCACGTTTTTTTAAAGATTATATCATATTTTTGCTTATATTTTCCATACTTTTAGAAATACTATTTAATGGTAAGGTGATTATATGAAAAAATGTTTATTTTATTTAACGACAATACTATTAGTATTATATGGATCATTATATGTTTATGCTAAATTTGATAATAAAATATCTATAAAGAGTGCTAATAGTTTTTATATGTATGATAATAATAACGAAATATTCAATAAAGAAGATAATTGGGTATCAATTAAAGAAATATCTCCAAACTTAATCAATGCTACTATTTCTATTGAAGATAAACACTTTTATAATCATGTTGGATTTGATTATTTAAGAATTATGAAAGCCATGACAGTAAACATAAAAAATATGAAAAATTTAGAAGGTGCATCAACAATTACACAACAATTAGCAAAAAACTTATTTTTGGATTTTGATAAAACATGGGAACGAAAAATTGAAGAAGCATGGTTAACTATAAAATTAGAAAGTAATTTTACTAAAAATGAAATATTAGAAGGATATTTAAACACTATCAATTATGGTGGTGTATTTGGAATTGAAAATGCAAGTATTTATTATTTTGGAAAAAGTGCAAAAGATTTAAATTTAGCAGAAGCATCAATTTTAGCAGGAATACCTAAATCACCATCATATTATTCTCCCATAACAAATTATGATAATGCTAAAATGAGACAAAAAATAATTTTAAATGCAATGGTTAATAATAAATTTATAAATGAATCTGAAAAAGAAAAAGCTATTTCTGAAAAATTAAATATAGTTGGAAAATACGAAAAAAATAACTCAAACACTTTAATGTATTATCAAGATGCTGTTATAAAAGAATTAAATAGTATTAAAAGTATTCCAAAATCATTTATTAAAACCGGAGGACTAAAAATATATACTAATTTAGATTTAAATACGCAAATTGATTTAGAAAATAATATTGAAAAATATTTAAAAAATGATCAAGATTTACAAGTTGCAAGTGTAATGGTAAATCCCAATGACGGAAAAATTATTGCTCTAATTGGTGGAAGAAATTATAAAAAAAGTGAATTTAATAGAGCTATAGAATCAAAAAGACAAGTCGGTTCGACTCTTAAACCGTTTTTATATTATTCAGCATTAGAAAATGGTTTTACAGCATCTACTACTTTTAATAGTAGTAAAACTACATTTGTGTTTTCAAATGATGAAAAATATAGTCCTAAAAATTACGGTGACATATATGCTAATAAAGATATCACTATGGCTGCAGCACTTGCCTACTCTGACAATATTTATGCCGTAAAAACTCATTTATTTTTAGGAGAAAATAATTTAGTAAACATGTTAAATAGAATTGGAATAACTTCCAACTTATCACCTGTACCTTCATTAGCATTAGGTACATCAGAAATTAATATAATTGATATGACTTCATCATATTCTGTATTTGCTAATAATGGATATAAAATTAAACCACATTTAATAGAAAAAATTGTTGATATGAATGGTAAAGTATTATATGAATTTAATGAAGAAAAAAAACTAATACTTAACCAAAGTACTACTTATATTATGAATGAATTATTATCTAACTGTTATAATAATGTATTTGTAGATTATAATTATCCTACTTGTATTAATATAGCATCAAAAGTTAGTAATAAATATGCTATTAAAACTGGTACAACCGATACAGATCATCTGATATTTGGCTATAATCCAGAAATAGTTCTAGGAATATGGTCTGGATATGATAATAACGATGATACATATCCAGAAGTGAGTACAAATATAAAATTAGCATGGATTGATACAATAGAAAATTATTTTAAAAAAAATAAAGCAACATGGTATAAGAAGCCAGATAATATAGTTGGTGTCCCAGTTAATCCCATTACTGGTGAACTAAATACTAATAAGAATACGATATTATATTATATAAAGGGCACAGAACCAACAACAAATAATGAATTAGATGAATTTATTCCAACATTAAAAGAGGAAACTAATTAATAGTCTCCTCTATTTTTTTTAATAGTTCATTAACATCATTAGCGATAATTGGTATATCATTTGCTATTATAACAATTTTATTTCTACCAATACCACACATATTATTACAACCAATTTCAAAATTTAAATTATTATATTTTTTTTCTAATAATTTGATAATTTGTAAATGATCAAAACCTTTACACTTATTGCAAATACTAATTTTCATTTATAATTTCTACAATATCTCCTTGTTTAATCATAAAACTATTAGCATCATCAGTATCTATATGTAATTCAAAAAAACTCATATTAGCTGATTTTATACGTACATGGTTAAATATTCCACCTTTTTCTCCACCAACTTTTACACTTACTTCTTTAACACCAGTAAGTCCAAATTTTTCTACTTCATCAGGATTAATATGAATATGTCTAGTTGGAATAATACATCCCTTATCTAGATAAACTTCTTTACCATTATATTCTAATGTTATTGGACTACTTCCTTCTAAATCTCCTGAATCTCTTACAGGTGGATTTAAACCTAATTTAAATGCATCTGTTTTAGATATTTCTACTTGATTATATTTTCTAAGAGGCCCTAAAACACGAACATTTTCAATACTAGATTTTTCAGTCTTAATAGTTAATTTTAAATTGCTAGCAAATTGTCCAGGTTGCGTTAATTCTTTTACGATTTCTAAATCTATTCCATCAAATAATTCTTTATATGTTTCTTCTGTTAAATGAACATGTCTGTTTGAAACTCCAACACTTACTTTCATGTAATTACCTCCATAAAAATTATAACATAAAATTTTATAATTAAAATATAATTTATAGAAAGGATGATTAAATGAATAATACTTACTACCCTGGAGGACCTTTATATAGTGTTACTCCTAATCAATCTGAAGCTCCTTCAATAAGTGTTCCATATGAACAATCTTATATCGAAAATATATTAAGATTAAATAAAGGAAAAAAAGTAACTATCTATGCATCATATGCTGATTCGAGAGAATGGAAAGATAGAATTTTTAAAGGAATTATTGAAGAATCTGGAAGAGACCATATAATTCTAAGTGATCCAACAACAGGAAAATGGTTTTTAATTATTATGATTTACGTAGATTATATAGAATTTGATGAGAAAATTAATTATAGTAAAGATTTTATACCTAATAATTGAAAAAAAAAAATTAATTTGATATACTTATCATAGGTGATAAAGATGGAATTAATAATGAGCATAATATTTTTAATAGTTATAATTTGTATTGTTATGATATGGTATGTCGCTTCATATAATAGATTTCAAGAATATGTAATTAGAATTAATGAAGCTGAAATAGACATAGATTCAACATTAAGAAAAAGATATGATTTACTAAATAAATCTATTGATGTAATTAAGACAGTTACAAAAGAAGAAGATGTATTAAAAATTATTAGTGAAATGAGAAGTCAAAGATTAAATAATTTCGACCTTGATAGAAAACTATATGAAGCTATTAATGAATTTAATAAATATAAAGAAAATAATAATGATTTAAGAAAAAATGAAAGTTTTATTAAAATAGATGTATCATTAAATGAATCAGAAGCAGAAATTGAAGCTTTAAGGAAATATTATAATGATATAATTTCTGATTATAATAAAATTATTAAAACAATTCCATCAAATATAGTTGCTAAATTAAGTAAATTAAAAACAAAAGATTATTTTGATGGCAAAGATTTATCAGAAAATGGTAAAGCTGTTACAAAAATTTAAAACACGTTATTCACGTGTTTTTTTAATTATAAATAATACAATTCCTATTGTGAATGTTATTATACCTATTATGTAATAAACATATATAGGAGTATCCTTTTTAGTTATTTTTTCTTCTTTTTCTTCAACGACTTTTAAAACATATTCACCATTTTTAGTATAATAATAATTTTCACGAGCATACTTAGCTATATATTCAGGATCTTTTAATTTAACAATTTCATCTGACATGTTTTCTGCACTTTCTTGTAAGTATGCTAAACGTTCTTCTAATTCTTTTTTAGTATTAGAAAGTTTATTTATTCTATATGCATAAGAAAGAACTGTAATTAAAGTCAAGCAAAAAATACCAATCGAAATTGGTCCAATAATTAAAGTTACTCTTCTTTTTACTCCTTTACTTATTTTCTTTTTTGCCATGTATATTCCTCTATTCTTACTTTATTCTATCATTTTTTATATTTATTTACAAGGAAATCGGTCATTATATAACTTATAACTATACATATAAAACTATAAATATGTAAAGAACCACTATTTATTTTTAATAGAATTAAAAAATAAATCATTGCATTAACTATTGAATATAAAGTAGTAAAAAAAAATCTACGAATATAATTTTCATTATTTAAAAAACTATAATTTATATCACTAAAAAGAGAAAAGTAAATACCAAAAAAAATGGAAAAAATAATAAGTTTGATTTGAGTAACTAAATTCATTTAAATAATTTAGAAAAAACACCATCATCTTTTTCTTTATTTTTTCCATCAACATAAGCTATACTATTAATTTTTCCCTTGATAGAGACATTACCACACATAGTATCTAATTTTAATATTTCTAATCCACTACCTTTTACAATCATATATCCTAATGTAGTTTCAATTAAAAATTCTTCATCATCAAAATTTTCAATTTTTTTACAACCTGTAATAATAATACTTTTACGTTCTTGCATGTTAACAGTATGAGAATAAGTAATTTCATTTTTGTCCAATTTTATCACCATTAAAATATATGAAAAAACTTAAGTTTTTATAACTTAAGTTTATGCTTCTTTTTGTTTATCATATTCTTTTAAAATTGCATCTTCAAAAATTTTTCTAGTTTCTGGATTGATAGGATGAACTATATCACGATATCCTCCAGTTGCAGTTTTACGACTAGGCATTGCTATAAACAATCCATTGTCTCCTTCGATGATGCGAATATCATGGATAGCAAATGAGTCATCTAATAGAACTGATGCTATACCTTTCATTCTTGAATCTTCTTTTTCTACTCTGCGTACATTAACTGATGTTATTTTCAAGTTATATCTCTCCCTTCGACTATACTATACTTTTATTGTATACTAGAAAAATTAAAAATGCAATATTTTTATAAATAATCTATTATTATTGTCTTAGTAATTATGTCACCATATGTAAAGGACATAACTTTTTTGTCAAGTGTTTCAACAATAAAGATATTATTATATTTCTCTTTTATATAACATTTAATATTTTCAAATTTATTGCGCCCTAAATTTACTTTAATAGAAATTAATTGATTAAGTGGTAATTCATTTTTAATTTTTTCTTTAATTATATTCCTCCTATCTAGGATATCCAATATACATTGTACCTTTTGTAATTATTCCCCCTATTCCATCACAACCATACTTAGTACGCTCTAAAATACTTATTATATCTATCTTTTTATTACAATCAGAATAAGCCATAGAACAAGCAATTATTGCTGGATCTAAAGCATGAATATTAATCCTTTTAGGACTAGATGCAAAATTAGCACCTGCACAAATTAAACTTTCATAGTCAGATTGACAAGCACCAGCAATAATTATTAACTCATCTTGATTCCTAATTATTCTCCTACATTCTTTAATAGAATCAATAAAATATTTAGTATTTTTATATTCGTTATTTTTTTTATAATCATGTCCAGTAATTACAATTATATTAGGTTTATATTCTTTAATCCAATTAGCAATATTTTTTGAAACATTGCATTCAATTTCACATTTACCAATAGCTTTTAATTCATTTTCTTTATAAAAATCCATACATTTTTTTAAATAATCTTCATCACCATCAATATGTAAAATTGTACCTGGAAGATAAAAATAATTTGACCTATCTAAATTTCTAAAAGAATCTACCCTAAAATCATCCATATCCACTGCATCAACTAAATCCTCTTCTTTTGAATCAGCATGTAATCTAATATATTTACCTTTTAAAAAATATAAATCC
>JALERC010000074.1 GCA_022763805.1 Mycoplasmatota bacterium
TTAATAACTAATTATGCGCTACCTAAAAAGGCTCTACGCAATTTGAAAGGAAGATGATATATATGATGTTAATGCCAAGAAAAAATGAATTCGATTTATTTGGAGGTTTCTTTGATGATCCATTCTTTAATGAATCAAAACATAAAGAAATAATGAAAACTGATATTAAAGAAGGAGAAAACGAATATACTTTAGAAATTGAAATGCCTGGTATAAAAAAGGAAAATATTAAAATTGAATTATCTAAAGGATATATAACAATAAGTGCTGAAAATAATAACGAAGTTGAAGAAAAAGAAAAGAATTATATAAGAAAAGAAAGACATTATGGTTCATTTTCTAGAAGTTTCTATGTAGGAGATAAAGTAGAAATGAATGATATTAAAGCTTCAATGGATAATGGTATTTTAAGTATCACTGTTCCAAAAGAAGAATCAGAAGAACCAGAAAAGAAATATATTGAAATTAAGTAGGATTATGTCCTACTTTTTTATTTATATAAAGAATAAATTACAATTTATAGAGTAGATAGAAAATATCTATTATTTTTTATTATATAAGAAATGCCATATGACCTGACAATTATATATTAAATTTTGATGTTGTAATTTCTAACCCTAGTCAATTAGAATAAAAATAGTGTGGATTTATGCAAAATATTCTTTTTTATGGTATAATCTTATTGATTTAAACCTTTAAGGAATGATTTTATGAACGAAAACAAAACAAATATTAACTGTCTGACAACTGTTTTTCCCATACTCCTTAAAAACTTCATAAAATAAGATAAAATAAGTAATTTGATCTTATATGTTTTTGCAAAAATAATGTGTTTTTTAAATTTAAGGCATTTTTAGTAAAAAAATGCTATAGGAATTATTGATGTGATAACGACATTCCATACTAGTTTTCTATAATTGAAAATAGTGTATAATTATAAATGAAAGATTGGTGATATGATGGAAATTGAGAAATTAGAAAAAATATTGTTAAATGTTTATTCAAAAGAAACATGTTATCCTAAATGTAGAGATAACTGGAATGATAATAATAAAACATTAGGTCATTGTGCAATTGTATCACTTATAATAAATGATTACTTTGGTGGAAAAATATACAAAATAAAAGTTGATGGTATAAGTCATTATTTTAATGTTATTGACGATAAAGTTGTTGATTTAACTGCAAGTTAATTCAATAAAAAAATTGATTATTCTGGGAAGGTTGAAAAGGAAAGAAATGAAATAATTAATGATAGTGATACATTATTTAGATATAATTTATTAAAAACTAAATTAGAATTATCATTAATTGATAAACAAATACATAAATGTAATTTATGTGGTAACATGGCTGAAAAATATACTAAAAAAATATGATATAATATGCTTAAATAGACATATAAATTGCAATTTGAAAGTGAGAAGTCATTATGGAAATATTAAATTTGAAAGATAAAATTAATTTTTTAGAGGAAGTCGCAGAGTTGGAGTATGATGAATGGGCAGATAACAAAAAAGAAAATAGAACAATTAGAATTGGTAATAAAATTAATAGAATTAAAAAATTAATGCTAGATAAAAACTTTTGTAAATTAATTTTAATTGATAACAATGAGTTAATTGGTTTTATATCTATTTTCCCAAACGATTGTGAAGAGGAAAAAGATTTATCTCCTTGGTATGCAACAATGTATGTAAAAGAAAAATATAGAGGAAGAGGATATTCTAAAATGCTTAATGATGCAATAATAAAGGAAGCATTTAATAGAGGATTTGAAAAACTATATTTGAAAACTGATTTGGAAAATTATTATGAAAAATTTGGAGCGCAATATATCAAAAAATTATCATCAGGAGAAAAACTATATTACATAAAAACTAAATAACAAATTATAATTTATAGAGTAGATAGAAAATATCTATTCTTTTTTATTATATAAGAAATACCATATAACCTGATAATTATATATTAAATTTTGATGTTGTAATTTCTAACCCTAGTCAATTAGAATAAAAATAGTGTGGATTTATGCAAAATATTCTTTTTTATGGTATAATCTTATTGATTTAAACCTTTAAGGAGTGATTTTATGAACGAAAACAAAAAAATATTAACTGGGAAATAACGACTTATGAAAAACTTTTATATAAAAAGAAAATAGTCTTGTTACTGAAAATCATCATGAAGCAATTATAAGTAAAGAAGATTTTGTTAAAGTTTAAGAAATTTTAGATAGGAAATATAAAGTAAATAAAGATGGAAGTATTGACATATCATCTGGAATTTTAAAATGTAAATGTTGCGGCAGTAATATGATAAAGAGAACAGGTAAAGGTAAGGTTTATTACTATTGTCTAATTATTATAGAAAAAAGAATTGTGAAAACAAAAAATCAACATCTAAAATATATTAGTGTCGTTTCTAATAATAAAATTGAAATTATAAAATGAATGGAAGAGGTAAAAATGAATAATGAATTTATAAACAAATTAGAAAATGATGAAAAAATATTATTTCACGAATTTTCAGATGTTAGTAAAACTAGTAAGCAATATGGTAGATTTTTATTAGCATTTATTGTATTGTTAT
>JALERC010000015.1 GCA_022763805.1 Mycoplasmatota bacterium
ATATGATATGTTAATTGAGAAGATTCAAATCGATAAAGACAGAAATATTATAATTAAATATAAATATGATGTTATACCAGAAAGCTCATTTACATATGAAGATAGATATCCGATTCATAATCCTAATGGAAGAAAAGGTAAGAAAAAAGAAGAAACAAATAAGGATTAAACACAAGCTAAAGCCATGTTATATCAGTTTCTTGGAGTCAGGAAACTGATTGAATATGTAGAAAGAATATGAAAAATAAAAAGTTAATTGCCAGATGCAAGGGCACTCGGCAGGTGGCGATGGTGCTGAAGTAATATATGCATTAAGAAACACAGACAAACTATCTAACTTAATTTTAAACGAATTAGAAAAAGAAGGGCAAAATGTAAGAAAAGCATATCAAAGAAGATTACCAAGTGACCCTGCTAAAGACTATTATTTTATACATAGAGATACAGGCAATACCGAACCAGTGATAATAGAATATGGTTTTTTAGATAGTAAGGGTGACGATGTTAATCAATTAAAAAATAATTATATAAAGTTTGCAGATGCTGTTGTAACAGCAGTTAGTAATTATATAGATCTTCCATATGAACTTGGAAATGTATATATTGTAAAAAAAGGAGATAGTCTATATTCTATAGCACAAAAATATAATACTACAGTAGACGAATTAAAGAAACTTAATGGATTAACTAGTAATATAATTAATGTTGGGCAAATATTAAAACTCCCAGAAAAAGAAAATATAGTAGATTATGATTTATATATTGTTAAAAAGGGAGATACTTTATATAAAATAGCTAATAATTATAATATTAGTGTCAATGAATTGAAAAAAATCAATAATTTGACTAGTGATACTTTAAGTATTGGTCAGCAATTATTAGTTCCTATTATAGATGAAAGTGATTATACAATTTATATTGTAAAAAAAGGAGATAGCTTATATTCTATAGCACAAAAATATAACACTACAGTAGATAGTATTAAAAAGTTAAACAATTTAGCATCTAATTTGTTGAGTATTAATCAACAACTAAAAATACCTACAAAAAAAGAAGAAGAAGTTCAAAATTTTTATAACTATACTGTTGTTCCTGGAGATACCTTATATAATATTGCCAAAAATAATAATACAACGGTAGAAACAATTAAAAGTATAAACAATTTATCTAGTAATGTTATAGATGTAGGTATGCAATTAAAATTACCAATAAATTTTGTTTATACTGTAAAAAAAGGAGATAGCCTATATTCTATAGCACAAAAATATAATACTACAGTAGATGAATTAAAAAGAAAGAATAATTTAAGTTCTAATCTTTTATCTATTGGTCAAATTTTAATCATTTAAAAAAGTTATATTTATTATAACTTTTTTTAATATATTTCTTTACATACTTGTGATTGTGGTTGATAAAAACAATGATTTTTATATCTTCCAGCCAGTGCTTGATCCCACCATAAACTTAAACAATTAGAACCTTTTTCAGGAGCATAAAACCATAGTGCATGAGTTGCAGGGTAATAATATTCTCCTTTTAAAACTCTATTTGCGAGTTCTCTTTCTTTTGTTGTAGGTGTACCATAAAATAAAGGACTATTAATTCCTGAAAAACCTCCGGGTTTTTGATAAATCATTTGTTCAATAGTTCTAATATTTTTAAATGTTAAACAATTTGCTATAGTTCTATTAACACCAACATTACCTACCATAAGCATACCTAAATCTCCTTCACCGACTGCTTCAGCTCGCATTAAACGTGCTAATAAATCCCTTTCTTTAGATGTATAACTTACTATACTCATAAAATCACCCTAATAATTTTATGAAAATTGTTGTATAAATATATATTTTATGTTATAATTTAGTTGTCCAAAAATTTAGGTGTGTAGTTAAATGGTATAATAACGGTCTCCAAAACCGCTGTTGGGAGTTCGATTCTCTCCACGCCTGCCATATGAATATCAAATCAAACTTTATTGTTTGATTTTTTTATTATAACTATTTTTTAGTAAATCATTGTGCTATAATAACGTTGAAAATAGTAATTTTCATAGAAAAGAGGTATATTATGTATGAAAGAATTTATAATCTAATTGAACAAAAAGATATAGTAAATCTTAAATTAGAATTACTAAAACTAAATGAAGCAGATATAGCTGAAATACTAGACGAAATCAATGATAATGAAAAAAGAATAAGAATATTCAGACTATTACCTAAAACAATTGCAGCAGATGTTTTTGCAGATTTAGATTTAGATAATCAACAGAATATAATTACTTCTTTATCAATGAAAGAAGCAGGTACTATTCTTGATAATTTATTTGCTGATGATGCTGTAGATTTAATAGAGGAGATGCCTGCAAATATTGTTACAAAATTATTAAAAAATACAACAAAAGAAACAAGAGCAGATATTAATTTCTTATTAAAGTATCCGATAAATTCAGCAGGTTCTATTATGAATACTGCTTATATAGATTTAAAAGAAAATATTACTGTTAATCAAGCAATTGAAAAGATAAGAAAAGAAAAAGAAGATACTGAGACTTTAAATATTTGTTTTGTTTTAGACAAAGAAAGAAAACTTAAAGGTGCAATTTTCCTAAAAGATTTACTTTTTAATAAACCTGAAACATTAATTAAAGATATTATGGAAACTAAAGTATTATATGTTAATACATATGATGATCAGGAAGAAGTAGCAAATTCATTCTCAAAATATGATGTTAATACTATGCCTGTTGTTGATAGTGAAAATAGAATGGTTGGTATTATTACTATTGATGATATCGTAGATATTATGGAACAAGAAGCAACAGAAGATATTGAGAAAATGGCTGCTATTAGTCCTACAGATAAACCATATATGAAGACTTCAGTATTTGAAACATGGAAAAAAAGAATACCTTGGTTACTTTTATTAATGATATCAGCAACTTTTACAGGTAAAATTATTCAAACTTATGAAGAAGCATTGGCATCTTATGTAATCTTAACTTCATTTATTCCTATGTTTATGGATACAGGTGGAAATGCTGGTGGTCAAGCTTCTGTAACTATAATCCGTGGTATATCTTTAAAAGAAATAGAATTTAAAGATATTTTAAAAATAATGTGGAAAGAATTTAGAGTTGCTATATTAACTGGTATTACATTAGCTGCAGCAAATTTTATTAAATTATTAGTAATTGATAAAGTAAATATGTCTATAGCTTCAGTTGTTTGTCTTACATTAATTGTCACTATTATTTTTGCTAAAATTGTTGGATGTACCTTACCGTTGCTTGCAAAAAAAGTAGGATTCGATCCTGCGGTTATGGCTAGTCCATTTATTACTACAATTGTAGATGCTTTATCATTAATAACATATTTTCAAATTGCTACTATACTTTTAGGACTATAATACGGCTCCTTGTCATATTATAAATTGTTATGATATAATGTGATTATGGTAGGTGATTGTATGAAAATGAAAGAAAAAAAGCAAATAAGGAACGATTATTCTAAAATAATAGAAGAGATTAAAAAAAATAGTAAGAAAAATCAAAATATTCAAAAAGATAGTATTATTGTTTCAATGGAAGATGTAGATAATTCTTATAAACTTAAAGAAGAAAAGTTCCAAAATCAAGAAGCAGAATAAAATCAAGTTTCTTGATTTTATTGTTGAAATGAAAAAAATTTATATCATACAGGCTCATACAGGAACTTTTCCATCAAAAGTCATTAAAATTCTAACAAAATATCAATATAGTCATATCTTATTGTCATTAGATACTAATTTTGATAAAATGTATAGTTTTGGCAGACGAACTCTTTATAATCCATTAAATGCAGGATTTGTAATAGAATCAATTAATAGCAAATTTTTTAAACGATTTAGTAATACTGAATGTCGAGTTTATGAGTTAACTATTACAGATAGAAAATACTGCAAATTAAAAAAATTACTTTATAAATTTGAAAAAAATCCCGAAATGTATCAATATGATATAATAGGATTACTTTTGAAAATATTTAATATTCAAGTTTCTAGAAAAAATCACTATGTATGTTCACAATTTGTAGGTGAAATTATTGAAAAGTCCGATATTCATAAATTTAATAAAAAATTTGAAACAATTAAGCCATGTGATTTTGATAATTTACCTAATTCAAATTTGTTATATGTTGGAAATATAAAATATATTAGTTTGGAGATGTAGTATGAAAAAAATAGCAGTTTTTTCTGATATTCATGGTAATTACCAAGCTTTAGATGCTATATTAAATGATATAAAAAAATATAATTATGATGAAGTTATATTTTTAGGTGATGCCATTGGTATTGGACCAGAACCATATAAATGTTTAGATAGATTATTAAAATCAAATATTACATATATTTATGGTAATCATGAAATGTATATATTAGAAGGGGATGATAGTTTTTTAAATATTAAAGAAAGTGCAAAACCGCATCACAAATGGACTGAAAATGAAACCAAAACACTACATAGTGAACTTAAAAAAAGAATGATTAAAGATAAAATTATAGAAAATGTTAAATTTATGCATTATCAATTTGACGACAACGGATATATTCTTAGACCAAATGATTATCCTACAATAGAATATTTAGATAATATTTATAATAATATAAATCAAGAATATATTATCTTTGGACATAGTCATGTCGCACATTACAATATTGGAAAAAAACATTATTACTGTTTAGGGTCTAGTGGTTGTGTTCATGACTATGAAACGTTTTATAATGAAGTAACAATAGATAATGGAAATGTTTTATTTAAAAAACATTATATAAAATATAATAGAGAAGAATTTATAAACACGGTTAATAAAACTGATTTTCCATTAAAAAAATTTATGTGTGATGTGTTTTTTGGAATTAAGGTGAAATAATGAATATAATTGCCCATAGAGGAATACATAATGAAGCTATACCAGAAAATAGTATGAAAGCGTTTTCTTTAGCTCTTAAAAAAAATATTCCTATTGAATTTGATGTACATATTTTAAAAGATAAAAATATTGTAGTTTTTCATGATGATAATTTAAAAAGAATGACAAATAAAGATAAGTTTATTAAAGAATGTACATATGAAGAAATTAAAGATTTAAAATTAAAAAATACTAATGAGAAAATACCATTACTTAAAGATGTGTTAAAATTAGTAGATGGTAAAGTACTTTTAGATATAGAACTTAAAATGGATGTAACTGATCATAGTCTAGAAGATGGATTAATAGAAATTTTAAAAGATTATAATGGTGAAGTCATTCTTAAATCTTTTGATTATAGAAAAGTAAAATATTTAAAAAAACACACTAATTATAAAATAGGATTACTTATTAAAAGAATGAGTGGTTTTAAAGATTTTATTATTCGAAATATAAATTTTAATATTTTAATTAAACCTGACTTTCTAGCATGTAACAAAAATATGCTAGATTGTAAAAGTGTTAAAACATTCAAAAAAGATATTTATATATGGACAATAAAAAATAAAGATGAATTAAAAATTTATAAATCTGATTATTATATATCTGAAAATATATTTTAAAAAATCTCGTTAATAAACGAGACTTTTTTTATAAACCTTCTACATATGTATCTGATAAACATTTAATAGCACATATACAGTTTAGATTTACTGTAAAAAATGAATTTGTTGATGTATAAGTTGCAGTTTCTTCATTTAAAGTTTGAATTAGAACTCTAAATGTTGCACAATTATTTTCTAGTTTTTCTATTCTAAAGACTCCTGATGTAACAGTAAGATTATCTTTTGTTGTTGGCATTTCTAATAGTGTACCATTGCATACATAAAGAGCAATTGGTCTAGTATTATATTCTCTTTGTGGTGTATTATTTCCTAAAAAACATTTTTCACATGAGTCGAGTATTGAATCTGGACAAACTGCATTTTCTTGTAATAATAAAATTATATTTAGTATTTCATATATACAGTTTTTTGAATGTTTTTCATTTTCACACATAAAACTCCTCCTTATTCTACTATAGGTTATGAATAATAATAAAAAATGTTTATTCAAACACCTAACAAAAATATATAATATTCATATAATAAAATGGGGTGAATTATATGTATAAAATATATGTTGTTGAAGAAGGAGATACATTAATTTCTATTGCTGCTAAATTTAATACAACGACTGAAATATTAAATACTATAAATGGAAAAATTCCTAAGATTGAAAAAGGAACAGAAATAATAGTTCCTAATGTTACAGAAATACCATTTGCCATATATAAAGTTAAAAAAGGTGATTCTTTATATGATATAGCTAGAAGAAATGATATAAACTATAAAGATATAATATTATTAAATGGATTAAAAGAGGGTGAATATATATATCCTGATCAAGAACTTTTAATTCCTAAAGCAAATATTGGTATATATATGATAACTGGTACTAAAACTTTAAATCAAATATCTAACGAACTAATGGTACCTGTGATTGATATTGTCGATCAAAATGCATCAATATATTTACTTCCTGATCAAGTAATACTTTATAAAAAAGAGAAAACTATTTAAAATCTCTTTTTTTTTGTGATATAATTATTTTGGTGGTATTTATGAAAAATAAAAAAATATTAATTTCATCAATTGTTATATTAGTATTAATCATTGGAAGTTTTTTATTTTTAATATTAAAACCTAAAACTTATAAAGAAATTACGTTTAAAGAGTATCAACAATTACTTAATCATGAAGAACCTTTTGTTTTATTTATAGGATCTAATAATTGTAGCCATTGTACAAAATTTAAAAAA
Source organism: Mycoplasmatota bacterium (assembly GCA_022763805.1). Lineage (GTDB taxonomy): Bacteria > Bacillota_I > Bacilli_A > RF39 > UBA660 > CAJGDV01. The sequence continues at coordinate 6,811 of JALERC010000015.1, forward strand.
ACAGCCAATAGAATCGTTAATGATTTTAATATAACAATTAACTATATAGATATCAGTAAATTATCGGATAAAGAATATGCTAAAATCAATTCTAATTTTCCTTTTGCAGGTACACCAACAACAATTGTTATTAAGAATGGAAAAGAATATAATAGAACTAAAACAAGAATTGAAGGTGCAAAAGACTATAACACAGTTGTAAAAAGATTAAAAAATGCAAAAATTATAAAATAGGAGGTATTTAAGTATGGAAAATCCAGAAATCATTTCATTTGAAAATGAAGAAAAACCCAAAAAAAATAGTATTAGTATATTAGATTTATATGGTGAAGAATTAACAAAAAAAACATATATAACAAATCCTGCTATTGCAAGAGATTCTGAAATAAAGAAAATGATGATAGTTTTATTAACACCTGAAAAATCAGCATTATTAGTTGGACATGCAGGTATTGGTAAAACAGCTATTGTTGAAGGATTAGCATATTTAATTCAAAGAAATGAAGTTCCTAACGCTTTAAGAGGATATAAAATATTTAAAATAAATTCAACATCATTACTAGGAAAAATGGAAGTTGACGGAAGAGAAGAAATGATTGTAAGTTTACTAGTAGATGAACTTAAATCAATGGAAAAGACTATTCTTTTTATAGATGAAGTTCATACATTAATCGGAGGTTCTCAAGATGGTCCTATGGATTTGGCTAATATCTTAAAACCAGCATTAGACCGTGGTGATGTTAAAGCTATTGGTGCTACGACTACTCAAGAATATAATACATATGTTATTAAAGATAGAGCATTTTTAAGACGTTTTGATAAAATAGAAGTTGTTGAACCAGATATTGATACTACAGTAAAAATTTTATGTGGTTCATTACCAAAAATAGAAAAACAAACTGGTGTTAAATTTAAATATAATGATTATATTACGGAAAAACTTATCCGTGCTATTGTTGAAGCAACTTCGGAATTTAAAAGAGTGTATGGTTTAGCTGCTATGTATCCAGATGTTTCTTTATCAGTATTAACACAAGCCTTTTCAAATGCATTATATTTAAATAAAAAAGAAGTAGATATACTCGATGTTTATAATGCTATTAAAAATAGTAAACGTATTTATCCAGATAGTATTGTAAAAGAGTTGGCTGAATTTAGAGTTAAGTATTCTGATATAGCACAATTAGATAGAATTGTTCTTCCAATTGTGTCAATTGAAGATGTACAAAATGCATATGACAGTATATAAACTGTCTTTTTTTAAAAATGTATAGAAAAAATATTTTAAATATGTTAAAATCATAATAGAAAGAATGGTGAGAGTATGAAAGAAAAAAAAGAGAGAATCATACCTATAAAAAATTATTTTATTGTAGTATTACTCTTTGTTGTATTAATTGGTTTTACTTTATACTGTTCTACTTGGTATAAAGAAATAACTGAATATTATAATAATAACTCAGTAATAACTGAAGTTGTTTCTGAAATCAATTTAGAATCATTATCAAGTTTTTTACAAGATAATCCTGAAACAATTATATATGTTTCTGCATCAAATGATCTTGATGTTAAATCATTTGAAAAAAAGTTTAAAAAATATATTGTAGAAAATAATATGAATGATTCAATTGTTTACTTAGATTTAGCAAAAGAAGAAAATAGCAAAGCAACAGATACTATAATGAATAATTATTTACCATCAAATTTAAAAAATATGTCAGATATTCATGTTCCAAACATAATATATTTTAAGGATGGAATGATTGAAGATGTATTATATAGAAAAAAAACTTCTATTGATAAAACTGATGTTATCAACTTTTTTAGTAGAAATGAGTTGATTGAAAATGATTAATATAGTTTTATATGAACCCGAAATTCCACAAAATACTGGTAATATAATGAGAACATGTGCTGCAACAGGAACAAAATTGCATTTAATTGAACCATTAGGTTTTAAATTAGATGAAAAGAGTATAAAACGTTGTGGGGTAAATTATATAGAAAATTGTGAGTATGTTGTTTATAAAAATTGGGAAGAATTTAAATCTAAAAATGATGGGGAATTTTATTATTTAACAAGATATGGAAAGAAACCTCATACATCATTCAATTATAGTGATACAAACAAAAATATATATTTAGTATTTGGTAGAGAAAGTACTGGTATTCCAAAAAGTATATTACAAAAAGATTTGAATCATTGTATGAGAATCCCAATGAATGCTAATGTTAGATCATTAAATTTATCAAATTGTGTTGCAATTATGTTATATGAAGTTTTAAGACAACAAGATTATCGCGACCTACTAAGAACTGAACCTTTTAAGGGTGAAAACTTTATAGAAGAATAAAAAAAGAATAAAAGGAGGATATCATGGAGTTTGTGATGAATAATATAATGTGGTTTATATTTGCCGGTATAATACTTCTTATGACAATGATAGGATATTATGCTGAAAAAACAGATTTTGGTAGAAATGTTGATGATGATAATAAAAAACCAAAAAAAGAGAAAAAACCGAAGAATAATAAGAAAGAAGAACCAGTAGGAATACCAGTATTAGAAAATATTGATGTTGAAAAAAATATTGGTAATAATTCTGTTATAGAAAACACTAGTCCATCAGATGAAAAAGTAACAAACATCGAAAATAATAATTTAGATAATGTTTCATTAGAAACAGTTAATGAAATTAATGAAGAAAATAATAATACAGATACAGTTACTAACGATAATCAAGAAGTAACTCAATTAGAAAATTCACAAAAAGAAGATATTATTTCTGAACCTGTAATTGAAGAAGTAGTAAATGATATAGTTGAAGAAAATGTTGTTTCAGAACCAGTAACTGAGGATGTTATTACTGAAGTTGTGGAGGAAAAACAAGAAGAAGTTGTTTCAGAACCAGTAATTGAAGAAGTTGTAACTGATATAGTTGAAGAAAAAAAAGAAGATGTTGTTTCAGAACCAAAAATTGAAAATGTTACTACTGAAACGGTAGAAGAAGAAAAAACAGAAGATAATGTATCTAAGACAGTAGTTGATAATGAAAAAGATAATGAAACAAATGAAGTACAAGAAGAATTACCATCAATTGATGAATTGATGAATCCAACAACAGAAGATGAAAAAGTAGTATCTGAAGATTTAAAAGTGGAAGAAAACATTGAATCAGCAAAAAATGAGGAAATTTCATCTGAATCAGTTAATTCTGAAGAAATAAAAGAAAATAATATTGAAGAAAATGTTGTTGAAGATATAGATAACCCATCTTTAAAAATAGAGGAATTACCTACTGAAGTTGAATATCAAGAAGAAGTTAGTACAGAAAACGAAGTTGATGATTCACATCCTGTTGAAGAAGAAGTAGGTATCTCAGAAATAGATGCTGAAAATCTCCCAGTAAAAATAGAGGAATCTGTAACTGTTTCTGAAAATAATAATTCTGATATTCCAGAAGTATCTATCGATGAAATTGAAGAGCAAAAAGATGTAACTGTTGAAGAACCACAAAAAAAATCATGGTTTGGAAAAAAGAAAAGTAAAAAAGTTGATATACCAGTAGATATTGGTATTAGAGAAGCAGATAGCAATGAAGTTTTAGAAAATACTAAAGAACCAGATAATAATTCTAATGACGAGGATGATATTTGGAAATTCTAGTTAAATACTCAATCAAATTTTGATTGAGTTTTTGATGTTTTTAAAAAATATTTATTTTATATCTAATTTTATGATATAATTTATTAAGAGGATGGAGGAATTTTATGACATTAGATAGTGTATTTGAACTAATAAAGAAATTTGCAGATGTACTTATTGTATGGGCAATGTTCTATTATATTCTTAAAAATTTAAGAAAGAATGTTAAAATGGCATTATTATTTAAAGGAATTATAATAATCATTGTTCTAAAATTGGTAAGTGACTTATTCGATTTGGTTACAATAAGTTTTATATTAAATTATGTTATTGAATGGGGACCTATTGCATTAATTATAATTTTCCAACCAGAAATTAGAAATGTTCTTGAACAACTCGGAAGAAGTCAATTATTAGGTAGACATAAAGTTTTAACTGTTGATGAACGAGAAAAAGTTGTTTATGAAATTGTTAATGCGGTTGAATATCTTAAAAAAATGCGAATTGGTGCTTTAATTGTTATTGAAAGAGATAATAGTTTACAAGATTATATAGAAAGATCTAGAAAAATCTATGGTGATATTTCAAGTGATTTATTAATTTCTATTTTCTTCCCTAACAATCCACTTCATGATGGTGGATTAATTATACAAGGGGATAAAATTACAAGTGCTGGAGCTGTTTTCCCAACAAGTGATAGTTTAAAAATTAGTAAACGTCTTGGAACAAGACATAGAGCGGCTTTAGGTATATCTGAAGAAACAGATTGTTTATCATTAGTTGTTTCTGAAGAAACAGGAAGAATATCTATTGCTATGGGTGGAGAGTTGTTTTATAATTTAACGATTGATGAATTTAAATTAATGATTCTAGAAGAACTTAAACCTAAAAAAGAATTAGTTCTTGATGATGAGGAGGATGATTTAGAAAATGAAAACAATAATAAAGAAAACTAAAAAATTCTTCAAATCAATTTGGAAATTTATTGATAAAAGAATTGTTTTACCTATTACAAAATTTCTTTTAAAATTTGATAATGGTAAAGATAGTTCAGGAAAACAATTTGAGAATTTATTATCTAAAAAAAACACATTATTATTTATATCTTTATTTTTTGCATTAGTAACATTTATTATAATTGATCAAAAAATAGTTACTTTCTCAAAAAATTCTGCGGAAGTTTTACGTTCATTACCAGTTACAGCAATATATAATGAAGAAGCTTATGTCGCAGAAGGATTACCAAGCACAGTAGATATTACACTAATTGGTAGTAAAACAGATTTGTTTATTGCAAAACAAATGTCATCATATGATGTAACTGTAGATTTAACAGGATTAAAACCAGGTCAACACAAAGTTAATGTTAAATATAATCAATCATTGACAGATCTTGAATATATGGTTAATCCTTCTACAATAAACGTAACAATATATGATAAAGTTTCTCAAACAAAAGATTTATCTGTAGATATTTTAAACAAAGATAAACTTGATTCTAAATTAGTAATTGATAGTACGTCAATTGATACTGACAGTGTTATCATTAAAGGAGCTGAACATCAATTAAATCAAGTTGCTACAGTTAAAGCACTATTTGATGTTGAAAATATAGTAAATCAAGAGGTTGGTAATCAAACTGTTAAAGATGTTCCTTTAAAGGCATATGATAAAAATGGTAATGTTATAGATGTAGAAATTGTACCAAGCAAGGTAGATGTTAATGTAAACATTGTTTCACCATCTAAAGAATTACCTATTAAAGTAATTCCAAATGGAAATGTAGCATTTGGAAAAGCAATTAGTTCACTCGAAACATCAATTTCAAAAGTAACAGTATACGGCTCTAAAGATGTATTAGATAAATTAAATTACCTACCATTACAAATAGATGTAAGTGATTTAAAAACTGACAAAGAATATAAGGTTGATCTATCTAAACCTGTTGGTATAACTTACATGTCTACTAATAGTGTTACAGTATCTATTCAATTAGGAAATGTTTCAGAAAGAGATATTAGTGATGTTAAAGTTGTTTCACGTAATCTTGGTGAAGGTTTAAGTGTATCAGCAACAAACGCAGATGCTGCTTCGGTTACTGTAAATCTAAAAGGTGTTTCTAACGTTATTGATTCTATAACATCAGAAGATATAATTGCATATATCAATCTAGATGGCTTAGGAGTTGGAACGCATGAAGTTGAAGTTGTTGTAGAGGGAAATGATTCAAGAGTTCAATTCTTATCAAAAACAAAAAAAGTTACTGTTAATATAACAAAAAAATAGGCTTAAGCCTATTTTTTTTCTATTAAATCTATTAGTGTTAGTATAGATATAAATCCTGATACTCCAACTAATATATAAATTATTATAGATATTAAACTACCAACACCAAAAAGCGTATCAACAAGATTAAAATTTAATAAACCAATTAATCCCCAATTTACAGAGCCAATTATACATAAAATTAATGCAATTATTTTTAATATATTCATACTTATCTCCTTTCAAAACTAATATTATTGTTCTCATAATTAATAAAGATATGCATATATTTTTAATGATAGGAGTGATAAATATTAAAAATATCATAAAAGTTTTATGCATGATGATTTTTACATTATTAATTGTAGGATGTTCTAAAAAGAATAGTAAAGAAATCTATAAAGAGCTTGTAGATAAATTAGAAGACTTAGATTCATATACATTAGAAGGTGAACTTCAAATGTTTAATGATGATAATTCTTTTAAGTATAATGTGACAGTTAATTATCTAGAAGATGATAATTTTAAAGTTGATTTAATAAATAAATCAAATAACCACAGACAAATTATATTAAGAAATAATGATGGTGTTTATGTTATAACTCCTTCATTAAATAAAAGTTTTAAATTTCAAAGTGAATGGCCTTATAATAACTCACAAAGTTACTTAATTCAAACAATAATAAAAGATTTAGAAAACGATGAAAATAGAAAATATGAATTAAACGAAAAGAACTATATTTTTACAAGTAAAGTTAATTATATGAATAATCCATCATTAAAATATCAAAAAGTTTATTTTGATAAAAAACTAATACTTAAAAAAGTGGAAATATATGATAATGATAATAACAAAAAAATACTAATGAAAATTAAAAAAATAAAATATAATAATAAAATTAAAAAAGAAACATTTAATTTGGATAATAATTTAAATGTTGATAAAGAAATTGTAACAGAAGATAAAGTATCTAAAATAGAAGATACAATATATCCTTTATATACACCAAAAGATACAAAATTAAAAAACCAAGAAATTATTAAAACAAGTAATGGCGAAAGATTAATACAAACATTTAACGGTGAAAGTTCTTTTACATTAATACAAGAAACAAATAATAATTTAGAATATACTAATAAATTTTGCGAAGGTGAACCAATAATACTTAATGATGTAACAGGTTACATTGATGATTATTCTATAACATGGTATGATGATAATTACTCATATTATATTGTTTCAAAAGATTTATCACAAAATGAATTATTACAAATTGCATCATCCATTACTTCTCCAACAATAATTAAATAATGTGAAATATATATGAATTCCCCCTTTTATATATATTTTTTTAATTTTTATGATATAATTAGGGTGGGTGATAGTATGAAAAAAGAAACAAAAAAGAAAACAACAAAAGCAGCTACATCTAAGAAAACAACTGCTGCTAAAAAAACTACAACAAATAAGGCTAATAATATCAAAAAAGCCGAAACTACAAAAAATAACAATAATAAAAAACTTAGTTATGTAGAACCAGATAATAATATGCCAAAAGAGGTATCAAAAAAACTTGATTTAGAAAAAAATAATAAAAACAATAAAGCAAAAAATAATTCTGTAAATAATAACAAAGCCAAAGTTGAAAAAGTAGTTACAGAAAACAATTCAAATGAAAATAAAAATAAAGAAATTGAAAAAAATACAAAATTAAATAATATTGTTAATACAAAAGAAGTAAAAAAGGAAGAAAATAAGAAAGAAGAATTCTTATTACAAAATAATGAAATGACTAATTTTATAAAAATAATTCTTGCTGTTGTAGGAATTGTATTAGTCTTATATTTAGTAACATATATAATAAATAAAAATAAATATCCTGATAAAGAAGACGAAAAAGTAGAAGCATCTATACAATATGATCAAATACTTGTTAATAAAGTATTAAGTCAAAACAAAAATGAATACTATGTACTTGCTAAAATGAAAGATGATAAATACAATGATACTTATGATGTATATGTTGGTTCTTACACATATAAAGAAGGAGCCTTAAAAATATATACAGCTGATTTATCTTCTGCATTTAATAAAAATTATGTTTCAGATGAATCTAATTTATATGTATCTAATGTTGATGACATTAAATTTTCTAAAAGTACATTAATTAAAATATCTAATGGACAAGTAGTAGAAGCATATGAAGGTCACGAAAATATAGTTGCTCATTTAAATTCAATAGTAAAATAGAAATAAAAGGTGAAATATGGTTAGTAAAGATACAGAAAATAATACTTTATCTACTAATGAATTCACTAATAAAGACAACAAGATAAAAAGTAGAGTAAAGAAAAATAAAAACTTATTCAAAATATCTGAATTATTTTCATTGATAATTATTACTATGATTGTTTCATTAACATTAGGATATTTCTTAGGTCAAAGAATGAATGGTACAACTAAATTATCTGATGAAATGAAAAAATTTATAAATGATTATAATGAAATAAAAGAAAATTATTATGAAGATATAAATGATAAAGAAATTCTTAAGAAGGCTCTTGAAAGTGTTGTTAATTCACTAGGAGATCCTTATTCAACAGTAATTGATAATTCATTATCTAATTCAATAAATACCGAATTAAAAGGTCAATACAGTGGATTTGGTATACAAATAGCAAATACTAAAGATAATAGAATTTTAATAGTATCTATTATTGATGATTCGCCTGCCTTAGAAGCAGGATTAAAAGCAGGAGATATAATTCTAAAAATGGATGGTGAATCTGTTGAAGGTAAAACAACAGATGAATTTACAAAACTTGTAAAAGGTTCTAATAAACAAACAATAATATTAACATTATTAAGAGATAATAAAGAAATTGATATTGCTGTAACTAGAAAAATTGTAACATTAAAATCAGTTTCTTCTAAAATATTTGAACAAGATGGAAAAAAAGTTGGATATATATATATAAGTATATTTGCAGCCAATACAGATTCTCAATTTAAAAAAGAATTAATTGATTTAGAAAAAAAAGGTATAAATTCATTAATTATCGATGTTAGGGATAATACAGGTGGACATTTAACTTCTGTAGAAAATATAATTAGTATGTTTTTAGATAAAAAACATGTTATTTATCAAATTGAATCTAAAGGTAAAACAACAAAAACATATTCAAAAAATAATGATAGTAAAAAATATAAAGTAGTAATGCTTGTTAATGAAAATAGTGCATCAGCATCTGAAATGTTAACAGCTGCTATGAAAGAAGAATATAATTCTGAAGTTGTTGGTATGAAAACATTTGGTAAAGGAACAGTTCAAGAAGTAGGAAATACCTCTAATACAAATTTAAATTACAAAATAACTACTAAAAAATGGTTAACCCCAAAAGGTAATTGGATTAATAAAAAAGGAATTGAACCTACAATAAAAGTCGAGTTATCTAAAGAATATATAAAAAATCCATCCGAAGAAACAGATAATCAATTAAAAACAGCAATTGAAACTGCAATAAAATAAACATTACATATGTAATGTTTTTTTATTTCTTTATTTTTTCATTAAAATAAGATATAATTAAATTGAGAGAAGTGATTTGATGAACAAATTAATAATGGGTGATAAACTTCAAATCCAATGCTATAAACATAATGGACATATTCATAGAGCGTGGGATGAAGCTATTTTCCTAGAAGAGCAAAAAGATTACTTGGTATTTGCAAACAATAAAACCATAGTAACTAAAGCAGAAGGAATCACTTGGAAGACAAAAGAACCTGCAATTATGTATTTTTTTAAAGATAAATGGTTTAATATAATTGCACAATTAAAAAAAGATGGTATATATTATTATTGTAATATTGCTTCCCCATTTATAATTGAGGAAAATACAATTAAATACATTGATTATGATTTAGATTTACGTGTTTTTCCAACTGGACAGTATAAAGTCTTAGATCGGATGGAATATAATTATCATAAAAAAATTATGAATTATTCTGATGATTTAGATATTGTTATACGTTCTGCTTTAAATGAACTTATTAAAGATTATGAAAAAGGATCACTGATGTTTTCTAATGAAAATAATAATTGTTACTACGATCTTTATAAATCTTTAAAGAAAATAGATTAATTTTTTCAATATATTCATTAATTTTAATGAATATTTTTTTTAGAATATAAAGTTAATATCACTTTTATTTAGCATATTGTCAACTATTTTTGTATAACAGAATAACCTATTAACCCTTATAAAATAAAGAAAAAATGCAAAAAAGTGTTGACACAAATTACGAATAATGGTATACTGATAATGTTGTTTTGAAAGAAAAGTATTTTTAAATTAAAAAATTATATTTTTTTAAAAAATACTTGACTTACTTAACTACATTTGATATATTTATATTGCGTTTCAAAAAGAAACGGAAATGATCTTTGAAAACTGAGCAAAATGTCAATTCAATAAGTCAGGATACAAACATTTTTAAAATACAAATAATCTGAAAAAGATTTAATATATTTTTTGGAGAGTTTGATCCTGGCTCAGGATGAACGCTGGCGGCATGCCTAAGACATGCAATTCGAACGAAGTGGTCCTGTGAAGTTGGAGTGCTTGCACAAAGACGGATCAGGTTCGCCACTTAGTGGCAGACGGGTGAGTAACACGTGGGTAACCTACCTCAGAGACTGGGATAACTATTGGAAACGATAGCTAATACCGGATGATTCATAACTACAAAAGTAGATATGCTAAAAGGAGCTTCGGCTTCACTTTGAGATGGGCTTGCGGTGTATTAGTTAGTTGGTGGGGTAATGGCCTACCAAGACAACGATGCATATCCGAGCTGAGAGGCTGATCGGACACACTGG
>JALERC010000056.1 GCA_022763805.1 Mycoplasmatota bacterium
TATAAAAAATATTAATGATTCGATAAAAGGTATAAGTGCTCCAGATGGTAGAATGGATATGGTACTTTATAAAAATAATTCCATCATAATTGATTATGCACATACTCCAGATGCTATTTCAAAAATTCTTGATACAGTTAAGAAAATATGTGTTGGAAACATTTATGTTGTATTTGGTTGTACTGGATCACGCGATAGAACAAAAAGACCTATTATGACAAAACTCGTTTTATCAAATGTAACAAAAGCTATTATTACTATTGATGATCCTCATGATGAAGATATTAATCAAATTTTTGATGATATGTTAAAAAATAATACATATACTAATTACATTGTCGAACCTGATAGGGGACGTGCTATTGAAGAGGGTATAAAATTATTAAATAATAATGATATGTTATTAGTATTAGGAAAAGGTCATGAAGAAGTAATAATCTATGGAAAAGAACGAATCCCATTTAATGATAAAAAGAAAGTATTAGAAGTAATAAATCAAGAATCATAAATTTTGATTCTTTTTTTTATTATGTTATAATACAAAATCAATAAAAGGAGACGAAGATTGTATGTACAAAACATTTACATCTTTTGTAGAAAATAACCAATCAATAGATGAAAATTTCATTATGGATTACATTAATTCAGAATTGAATAATAGAAATCTAGAAAAATATAATAATTTAATATCTAGTAAATCTACTAAATTTTCAATTGATAAAATAAAAAATAATCACATTCAAGGGTTAGAAGATTATACAAAACCACAAATAAAAAATATAACTACAAACTATATAAAAAATGCTTTAGGATATGCAAATGTACAAGCAGATATAGTAGGTATGGAAATTATAGGAAGTAGAAATAGAAAAACAGCAAGACTTGACAGTGATTTAGATATAGTTGTTGAATTAAAAGGTGATAATCTAAGGGAAGATGATTTATTCAATTTCTTAAATGATAATGACGAACCTTTAGAAATAAATGGAATAAAAGTTGATATTAATCCTATCATAGTAGAAAAAAGTGGAACATTAAAAGAGTTTATGAAACGTTCTAATGAATATGATAAAGAACATACTATATAATCAACCAGTGAAGAAAAAAATGATTATGATGGAAAAAGTGGGGCTAAACTTGCTGATGGTATCATGACTTCTATGAAATAAAAGAAAGGTAATAACCTTTCAAAATTATAATTTAAAGGAGGCGAAAATTATATGCACAAAACATTTACATCTTTGGTAGAAAATAATCAATTAATAGATGAAATTTTTACTATGAATTATATTAAATCAGAATTAAATAATAAAAATCTTGAAAAATATAATAATGGAATTTATTTTAATGATAAAACTGATTTTTTAGCTGGTTATAATTATAATAAAGAATTTTTAATATTTAATTTAAAAAAGATTAAAAATCTTATTGTGAGTACTCTTCCAGATAAACAAATAAACAATAATAAAGAAGCACTTAATTGTAATATAACAATGCTACATGTAATAAATCATGAACTTAGCCATATAATGCAAAAAGCAATTATTATGGATAATTACGTTGAAAATGAATTAATTAAAAGTTTAATCGAAGAAAGTATTTATTATCAAAAAAATTCAAAATTATATAATAAATATCATGATAAATATATAATCGAATATAATTCTAACTTAAAAGGGTTAATTAATACTAAAAAATTTATTGAAAATACAAAGTATAATTGTAAGAATATTAATGACTTAATTATAAATTATATAAATAAATCATATTATAATATGTCGCCAGTAGAAAAGTTTAATAAAATTATTGGAAAAGAAAATAATGTATCAAAATATTATAATAATCCTTTTTATACTCAACTAACAAATAATGAAATAGAATTATATGGATTACCTAAAAAAACTAAATAAATTTAGTTGTTTTATGCTATAATTCAAATAAGGGTGGTTTCTATGGTAAAAAAAGATATAGAAAATATAATAGATCAAAATAAAGTAATAAATCAAAATAATATAATTGATCTAGCAGATTATTTTCTAAACAAAATGAATTTAAAAAAATATGTTAAAAATATAAACTTTGATAATTCTTATAGTTCGTTTTATGATAATGAAACATTTGAGATAAATTTAAATTATAATCAAATGATAGAATATGCAATATCTAATTATTATGATTCATATTGTGTTAATTATGAAATGATATTTTATTTATTACATGAAATATCTCATTCATTACAAACGAAAATAATTTATGAAAGTAAACAAAAATTATTAGCAGCTATTTATGAAGATAGTTATGATAGAATAAAATATTTTTATGATTTATATCAAACTTATCATGATAATTTTTTAATTGAATATAATGCAGATTTAAATGGTTTAATTGAAGCATCTAATTTTATGAGAAAACTTAAAAATTATGCTGATGATGATTATGAATTAATTAATTATATTCTAAAAAATGGATATCAAAAAAATAATAAATCAATTATTTCTCCAGTTCAAAAAGAATCTATTATTGTTGAAGAACAATTTAATTATAAAGAGATAATTAATAATAAAGATTATAAAAAAATGAATAATTATCAAAAAGTATTACATGGATTACCTATAGAAGTAAATACATTTAATAAATTTGATGATATAAAGGAAGTAATGGTTTTAAAGAAGGTGTTGAAATGATTTATGAGGAATTTTTAAATTTTCTTGATAGTGGATTTTTAATTGATGGGAAATTTATTAAAATATTTGTAGAAAACTATATTAAAAATAATAATTTAGAAAATCATTATGATGGTGTTTTAATAGATTTTTTAAGTCCATATATGGGTGCTTATTTACTAGATCAAAAGAAAATTATTATTAATCTAGATTTGTTTGTTAAAAATGCATTAAATATAAAAGGAGAATATAATATTTTTGATTTTCCAAAAGACATCATATATCAATTAAATCTTAAATTAATTTCAACAATATATCATGAACTTAATCACATAAGTCAAAGAGATGAAAAAATAAAAATTATTAAAGATTTATACGATAATTGTTAAGGGAATATGAAAAAAGATATCAATAATTATTATAAATATCATAAATATTATTTGACAGAATGGAATGCTAATATAAAGGCTGAATTATATTTAGATAAATTTTTAGATGAATTAATTAAAATTGATCAAAATGTAATTAATAAAAGAATAAATGATAGAATTAATATTTGGTATGATTTAATGTATAAAGAATCAGATGGTTTAGTTATTTCGCCTTTAGAATATTATTGCTATTATACAAATCAAAATTATAATTCATTTTTATATAATTTATTAATTAGTGACGATTATGATAAATTAACGGATATGGAAAAGATATCATATGGTCTACCAATTGATGATAAAATTAAACTTGATAAAGAAAAAATACTTGAATATACAAAAAAACTTAGGGGGTAAACTATGAAAAAAGATTTTGTAAGTTTATATGATAACCAAGTATTACCTATAAGTTTTATAAATAACTTTATTAGTGAATATATAGAAAAAAATAATTTAAATACATCATTAAACAAAATTAAATATGTTAATAATAATGAAATAGGTGTAGGTTGTGCAGCAGGATATGATGTTAATTCTAAAATACTACTAATTGATTATGAACAAATAATAAAAATTTGTATAGAACTTTATGGTATGGATTCAAAAATATTTCTATACCAACAATTAATCTATTTATACTTGATACTTTATATCATGAGCTTATTCATATAAAACAGTTTGATGTTATATATAAAAGAAGTAGTATTAATGAAGAAGTTGATAAATTTTTGTATGAATTATATATATATTTATGCAAAGATGAAGCTAAAGAGATATATGATAATAATCATGATATATTTTTACTTGAACACAATGCCAATTTAAAAGCAGGTATCCTTACTGATAATTTTGTTACAAATGCTATTTTTGAGGAGAAAGGAATTAAACTTCCTAACATTTATGAATTATTTTATTATTATGTAAATAAAAGTTATGGTCAAAATTTAATACCTCTAAATGAATATAATTTATTAACTAATGAGAATATTGAACCTATCAAAGGACTTGATACATATAATAAAATAATGTATGGAATGCCTATAAACGAATCAGAATATGAAAAAGTTAAAAAAATAGAGTATGCAAAAGTAAATCATAAATATATAAAAGAATATTTAAATTCATAATAAGTACATATTTTTATTTTATTATATTACTACTAATCACTTAAAAATATTTACATATATTATAAAAGAATTATCCAATAATTCTTTTTTTATTGTAAAACATTTGTTAATGTGATATTATTTAATAGATAATTATATTAAAAAATAATCTTTTTTTGATATACTAAATTTAGGAGATGATACAATTGTTAATATTAGCTAAAGCAATATTAGCCATGACAATAGGATTTCTATCCTCAGTTATATTTGGGTTAATATTAATACCAATACTTAAAAAAGTAAAAATAAAACAAAAAGTTAGTACATATCTAGCACAAGCTCATAAGAAAAAAGACGGTACCCCTACAATGGGTGGTTTAATATTTATTATTCCTACATTATTTACAACTTTTTTAATGTTGTTATTTGGGAAATTAAATTTTTCTGAAAACTTATTCATTGTTTTATTTGTTTTCTTAGGATATGCATTAGTAGGTTTCTTAGATGATTATTTAATTATTAGAAGACATTCTAATGAAGGTTTAACAGAATTTCAAAAATTAGCCGGACAATTAGTTATTGCTTTAGTATTTTTCTATATATTTATGAAAACAGGTAATGAACCTGTTTTAGATATTAATACATTAGGGATAAGAATTGATTTAGGATGGTTTTATGGAATATTCTTATTATTTATTCTTGTAGCTGGTTCAAATGCTGTAAATCTTACTGATGGTCTTGATGGTCTTGCTGGTGGTTTATCCGCAATAGCATTTCTTGCATTTGGACTCTTAGCATGGAATTCAAGATATACAAGTGGTAGTGAAGATATTGCTATTTTCTGTTTTATATTAGTAGGAGCATTACTTGGTTTCTTAGTATTTAATGTAAATCCAGCTAGAGTATTTATGGGTGATACTGGTTCTCTTTGTTTAGGTGCTACAATGTCTAGTATAGCAATTATTACGAGTCATGAAATAACATTAATTGTTATAGCAGGTGTATTTATTCTTGAAACTTTATCTGCTATTATTCAAATGATTGGTATAATGTGTTTTAATAAAAAGGTTTTCTTAATGGCACCTCTTCATCATCATTTTGAAAAAATGGGTTTTTTAGAATCTGATATAGTTAAAGCATTTTGGATTTTAGGACTGATATGTGCTGCTGCAGCAATTTTATTTGCTGTTTGGATATAAAAAAAGGAGCTCTTAATTTAAGCTCTTTTTTAGTACCTTGTTTTCAAGTGAATGCATATTATATATTCTACTATATTCTACTATTTCATCTCTAAGTTCTTCTGTATTATAACTTTTAGGATTAATAATATCATCACTTTCAATAAAACTACTGCTAATATTATGACCATTATCTATTATACTATTTATTATATATTCATTAGCGTTATCATCTAAAATAAAAGTGGCTGTACTATTAGTATCATCTAATATTTTAAGTATTTCAAAAAACATATTGTAATCAATTTTATCTATTACTAAATATTTGTCTTCTTTTACTATTTCTTCATATATTGGTTCAACTATTTCATCAGGTGTACATTCTCCAACAGGATTATTAATTAGTAAATCACCAAATTCATTTACTTTATTATTTTGACATCCTGTAAGAGTTATAGATAAAAATAGTGCTCCTGTTATTATTTTTAATTTTTTATTATAATTAAATTTATTATTAATAAATTTTATTTTCATATTTCCATCTCCTGATTATCTATTTTATCACATTCATAAATAATTTTATCATTTTTTTTACCTTTTTATGCTATAATGATTTTAGGAGGATGAATATATGGGAGTTTTAATTTTTTTAATTATTATAGTACTTATGACATCAGTAAGACAAATTAATCAATATGAAAGAGGAATTCTATTTACTTGTGGTAAATTTTCTAGAGTTTTAGAACCAGGTTGGAGATTAGTTTTACCAATATTTCAATTTTTTAAAAAAGTAGATATTCGTACTAAAGCTGTTGATGTTCCAGAACAAGAAGCTATTACTAAAGATAACGTATCTGTTAAAATAAATGCAGTAGTTTACTATAGAGTTAATGACCCAGGAAAAGCTATATGTGAAGTTGAAGATTTTTACTATGCTGTTAGTCAATTAGCACAAACTACAATGCGTAATATAGTTGGTTCTGTTACACTTGATGAATTATTAAGTGAAAGAGAAAAAATTAGTACTGATATTTGCAGTGTAATTGATAAAGCTACTGATGCTTGGGGTATTAAAGTTGAAAATGTTGAACTTAAAGATGTTTCTTTACCAGAAGAAATGAAAAGAGTTATTGCTAAAGTTGCAGAAGCTGAAAGAGAAAAAGCTGCTGTTATTACTAAGGCTGCTGGTGAAGTTGAAGCTGCTAATAACTTAGCTGAAGCCGCTAATATAATGGGATCAACTCCAGGTGCTTTACATTTAAGAACATTAGCAACTCTTAATGATTTAAGTAGTGATCAATCAAATACTGTAATATTTGCAATTCCAATTGAAGTATTAAAAGCGCTTGAAGGAATAGGAAAAAAAACTGAATAATCAGTTTTTTTTTTGATTATTATGATATAATTAAAATAGGTGATGGTATGAAAAAGGGATTTACTTTAGTAGAAATGCTTGCTGTTATTACTTTGCTTGGTCTTTTAGCACTTGTAATTATTCCAGCATCTGAAGCGATTATTAAAAATTCAAAAAATGATTCATATAATATTCAAATTCAAAATATTAAAAATGCAATGAAAAATTATGCATCTAGCAACGCTTTTAGTATGCCTACTGTAAATGGTGATTATGTAGAACTTACTTTAGGTGATTTAAAACGAGAGGGGTTTTTAGAAAAAGAATTCAAAAATCCTAAAAATGAAAAATGTTTTAGTGATAATATTGTACTTAGAATAACTAGAGTTAAGAATAATTATAAATATACTATTGAAAGTGAGGTAACAACGAGTGAAACATGCGAATAATATAGGATTTACTTTAATTGAATTATTAGGAGTTATTACTTTACTGGGTATAATTACATTAATAATTACTCCTGCTGTAAATGACGGTTTAAAAAAATCTAAGGAAAAAGTTTACAAAACTTCAAAAGATAATATTTTGTTTGGTTTAAAAAATTGGGCTAGTGATAATAAAAATTTACTTCCTGAAAAAAATAAAGATTATTTTATTATAACAATAGGTGAACTTAAACAAGAAGGATTTTTAGATTATGAACTTAGAAATCCTAAAACACAAAAATGTTATAGTAATAGTGTCGAATTACTTATTACTAAAAATGATAAAGCTTATGATTATAGTTTTTATAGTGATTTATATGATGGTAAAGAGACAGATTGTGGAACAATAGCATATGAACCTTTTATTTACTTAAGAGGTAAAAATCCTATTCATATAGATCAGTATGAAGAATATGTTGAACCTGGTTATACAGCTAAAAATGAATCAGGAGCTGATATAACAAGTAATGTTATAGTGACTAATAACATTAATAATACAGAATTTGGTAATTATGTTGTAAAATATACTATTACTAATAATGGTATATCTAAAACAAAGAAAAGAACTGTTATTGTTGATGATAAGGAAAAACCTGTTATTACAGGTCCTTCAACTACTGTAATTGATAATTCTGTTGATAATTATGATATATTAGATGGTATGGATGTTACTGATAATAGTGGTGAAACAATTAACTTAGAGACTGTAGGAAATTTAAGTTTAGGTCTTAATGGTACATATTATATAACTTATTTTGCAACCGATTCGGCTGGTAATACTGCTTCTTTTAGAAGAAAATTTGTAATTGAACCTGCAGTATAAGATAAAAATTAATTGACAAATATGGTTTATTATTCTATAATAAACACAAAAGCGAGGAACAAGAGGAGTAATAAGAAGTAGTTTATAGAAAGTTAGTGGTTGATGGAAACTAATAATGAAATCTTATGAAGGTAGCTTGGGAGCTTATTATCCGAACTAATTTTAAGATAATACGTATTAACACGTTACGTTATAGAGGTAGAAAATATTTCTACGAATTAAGGTGGTACCACGTCATCACGTCCTTATATAGGGCGTGTTTTTTTGTATATAGGAGGTATATAAAATGATAGAAGAATTTAACAAATATGTAAGTAATTATGATTTAAATAATAAAGACATTAGATTAAAATATAATCATTCATTTCGAGTCATGGAATTGAGTGAGAAGTATGCTAATTTACTTGGTCTTTATGAAGAAGATGTAAAATTAGCTAAAACAATTGGATTACTTCATGATATTGGTAGATTTGAACAACTTGCAGTATATCATACTTATAATGATTCTAAAAGTATTGACCATGCTGATTATAGTGTAGAACAACTATTTGATAAAGAAGAAATCAAAAGATTTTATAAAAATAAAAATCATTGGGATATTATTAGACTTGCTATAAAAAATCATAATAAATTTGCAATAACAGGTGTTAGTGATGATAGATGTTTACTTCATTGTCATTTGATTAGGGATACAGATAAGTTAGATATTTTATATAACTGGTCTACTCTACATGATATTTTTCCGATAGATGAAGATATAAAATTTTCTAAAAATGTAATAACAAGTATTAGAAATCATGAATCAGTAAAAAAAGAAGATATTAAAAATTCTAGCGATAGAAATGCTTGTTTCATGGCTTTCATTTTTGATATTCATTTTGATGAATGCGTTAGTGAAGCTTATAATTATATTAAAAAAGTTTATAAGGAATTAAAATACAAAGAAATATATAAAGAAGCAATGGAAATTATTGATAATTATGTTAAAGAAAGAATAGGTGATAAAACATGCTAGATACTAAATATAATCACAAATTAGTTGAAGAAAATAAATATGAAAATTGGAAAAATAAAGGATACTTTAGTAGTGGAGATTTATCTAAAAAGCCATATTGTATAGTTATTCCACCTCCAAATGTAACAGGGAAACTACATTTAGGACATGCTTGGGATACATCAATTCAAGATGCTATGATTCGTTATAAAAGAATGGATGGTTATGATGCATTATGGTTACCTGGAATGGATCATGCTGGTATTGCAACTCAAGCAAAAGTAGATAAGAAGTTAAGAGAACAAGGTATTAATCCAAGAAGTATGGATAGGGAAGAATGGTTAAAAGAAGCATGGGCTTGGAAAGAAGAATATGCAGAAAATATTCATAATCAATGGGCTAAACTTGGTTTATCTGTAGATTATGATAAAGAAAGATTTACTCTTGATGAAGGTTTATCACGTGCTGTTAGAAAAGTTTTTATTGATTTATATAATAAAGGATTAATATATCGTGGTGAAAGAATTATTAACTGGGATCCTATTGCAATGACTGCTTTATCTAATGAAGAAGTTATTTATAAAGATGATGAAGGTGCTTTTTATCATATAAAATATTATTTAGAAGATAAAAGTGATTATTTAGAAATAGCTACTACTAGACCAGAAACATTATTTGGAGACACCGCTGTAGCAGTAAATCCTGATGATGAAAGATATAAACATTTAATTGGTAAGAAAGTTATATTACCAATTGTTAATAAATTAATTCCAATTGTTGGTGATATGCATGCTGATCCTGAAGTAGGAACAGGTTGTGTTAAAATTACTCCAGCACATGATCCTAACGATTTTGAAGTAGGTAATAGACATAACTTAGAAAGAATAGTAGTTATGAATCCTGATGCAACTATGAATGAAAAAGCAGGTATTTATTGTGGTTTAAATAGATTTGATTGTAGAAAAAAATTAGTTGAAGATTTAAAAGAACAAGATTTATTAATTGATATTAAACCAATGATACATTCTGTAGGTCATTCAGAAAGAAGCGACGCTGTTGTTGAGCCTTATTTATCTAAACAATGGTTTGTTAAAATGAGACCACTTGCAGATAGAGTATTAGAAAATCAAAAAGATAAAGATAATAAAGTAAATTTTGTACCTGAGAGATATGAAAAAACTATGAATCATTGGATGGAAATTACATATGACTGGTGTATTTCTCGTCAATTATGGTGGGGACATAGAATTCCTGCATGGTATAAAGGTGATGAAATATATGTAGGAGAAACAGAACCAGAAGGAGAAGGATGGGTTCAAGATAATGATGTTCTCGATACATGGTTCTCAAGTGCATTATGGCCTTTTTCAACATTAGGATGGCCTGAAAAAACAGATATGTTAGAAAGATATTTCCCTAACAACTGTTTAGTAACTGGATATGATATTATTCCATTCTGGGTTAATAGAATGACTTTCCAATCTTTAGAATTTTTAGATAAACGTCCATTTAAAGATTGTGTAATTCATGGATTAATTAGAGATAAAATAGGAAGAAAAATGAGTAAGAGTCTTGGTAATGGTGTAGACCCTATGGATGTAATTGAAGAATATGGTGCTGATTCATTAAGATATTTCTTACTTACATCAACTGCACCAGGAACTGATTTAAGATATGATACAGAAAAAGTTGCATCTACATGGAATTTTGTTAATAAATTATGGAATGCTTCTCGTTTTGTACTTATGAATATTGAAGATATAAAAGAAATCACTTTAGATGATTTAAAAATGGAAGATAAATGGATTTTAACTAAACTTAATAAAACAATTAAAAAAGCTAGAAGACATATGGAAAAATATGAATTTAATGTTGTTGGAACAGAATTATATAATTTTATATGGGATGATTTCTGTGATTGGTATATTGAACTTGCTAAAATAAATATGAATAATACAACTAAGTCTGTATTACTTTATACTTTATCAGCAATTATAAAAATGTTACATCCATTTATGCCTTATGTTACTGAAGAAATTTATCAGATGTTACCAATTAAAGATTGTGAAACAATTATGTTAAGTAAATATCCTGAATATAATAAAGACTTAGTTTTTGAAGAAACAGGATTAGACGAAATAATTGAATTGATTACTAAAATTAGAAAAATTAAATTAGAAAATAAAGTTGGTAAAGATTTTATTATTGCTACAAATGGTAATCAAGTAATTAAAAACAATCAAGATATTTTAGCTAGAATGACAAAATGTGAAAATATTATGGATTCATATAATGGTGATTTTGCTAAAATAGATATTAACTTTATGGATACTGTTATTAGTCTATACTATGATGGTACTATGACTGAAGAAGAAAAAGAAAATATTAGAAAAGATATTGAAAAATTAAATGCATCTATATTAAGACGTAAAAAATTATTAAGTAATGAAAATTATACTTCTAAAGCTCCTTCACATGTTGTAGAAAATGATAGAAGAACTTTAGAAAAAGAAGAAAATGATTTAAGATTATTAAAGGAAAAATTAGGTGAATAATATGAAAAAATTATTAGTTATATTTACTTCGTGCTTATTATTATTTACAGGATGTAGCAGCAAAGATGAAGACATAACTATTAAAGATTCTAATGAACCTGTAGTAGAAGATGAAAATACTATTTCCAATGCAGAAGATTTTAAATAAGAGTATTGTTTTACACAATACTTTTTTTATTTAAAATTTTTATTGTAAATTATTTTATATAATGATATAATCTTTTTAGATAATAAGGAGGTTATGTATGAAAAAGAATAACAAAGGTTTTACATTAATTGAACTTTTAGCAGTTATTTTGATTTTAGGTATTATTGCATTAATAGCAATTCCAACTGTAAATAGTATTCTAAAGGAATCACGTACAGGAGCTTGGAAATCAACTGCTAGTCAAATGACTAA
>JALERC010000067.1 GCA_022763805.1 Mycoplasmatota bacterium
TTTTTTAGTCTAGTAAAGTATATTAATAAATGATATAATAAAGCCTGGTGATTGATATGAAGGGTACTAATTTAAACTTATCATTCGGATTAAATGAAATATATAAAGATGCTAATTTTCAGTTTCTTGACAAAGATAAAGTAGGGATAGTAGGCGTTAATGGGGCCGGTAAAACTACTTTATTTAGAGTACTCTTAAAAGAAATAGAACTAGATAGTGGTAAAATTGATATTACTAATAAAAGAATTGGATACTTACCACAAGAGATAAAAGATTTAAATAAAGATATTACAGTAATGGATTATATCTTAGAAAAAAGACCAATAAAAAAATTAGAAAATGATTTAACTAAATTATATGAAAAAGTTGCAGTTACTGATGGTAAAGAACAAGATAAAATAATGAAAAAAATATCTAAGACACAAGAATTGTTGGAATACTATCATTGTTATAGTGCTGAAAATGAAATGCTTGACTTAATTGCTAATTTGGAAATAGACTTTGATTTATTAGATTTAAAATTAACAGATTTATCTGGTGGTCAAAAATCAAAAATAGCTTTTGCAGCACTTCTTTATTCAATGCCTGAAATATTACTTTTAGATGAACCAACAAATCATCTTGATGTAACTACAAGAACATTTATTACTAATTATTTAAAAAATTACAAAGGTATGGTACTTATCATAAGTCATGATATAGAGTTTTTAGACTCTATAACAAACAAAATACTTCATATAGATAAAGTAACTAAAAAAATGAAAACATATAATGGTAATTATACAGAATATAAGAAAAAAGAAAAACAAGAACAAATTGCTAAAGAGAGATTAATTGAAAAACAAGAAAAAGAAATTAAAGAACTACAGGCTTTTATTGATAAAGCAAAAAAAGCTAGTAGAACTAATCATAATCTTAAAAAAATGGGTAAAGATAGAGAAGTTAAACTTGCTAAAAAATTAGAAGAATTAGAAACTAGAGATAAAATATACAAAAAAGTTAAATTGAATATAAAACCTCTTAGAGAAGGTTCTAAAATACCTTTAAAAGTTAACAATATAACTTTCGGATATACAGAAAAAAAACTTATTAATAACTTATCATTTAATATCACAAATAACGAAAGATTTTTAATTGTCGGAGAAAATGGTGTTGGTAAATCAACATTATTAAAATTAATAGTTGGAGTATTAAAACCTAATGAAGGTACAGTATGGTATGGAAGTAAAACTGATATTGCATACTATGCTCAAGAATTAGAAATACTTGATGAAGAAAAGACAATAATTGAAAATGTTGATAATGGTAAATATAACGATAAAGAACTTAGAACATCACTATCAAACTTCTTATTTTTTGGTGATGAAGTATTTAAAAAAGTTAAAAATTGTTCACCTGGTGAAAAGGCTAGAGTTGGTCTTTGTAAAATTATGCTTATGCAAGCCAATTTTATTATTCTTGATGAGCCTACAAATCATCTAGATCCTGAAACTCAAAGAATAATAGGTGAAAACTTTAAAAAATATGAGGGTACTCTTATAATAGTAAGTCATAATCCATCATTTGTAAGTACAATTGGTATTAATAGAATGTTAATACTTCCAAGAGGTAAAATAACTAATTTTAATGAAGATTTATTGAACCACTATTACAATATAAATTCTAAGTTGTAAAAAAAACGATTTTATAGTATAATTTATAACGTATTTAAAAGCGAGGGAGAAATATGATAGAGAGATTAGAAAATATTGAAAAAAGATATTTAGAACTACAAGAAGAAATAATGAAACCTGAAGTTTTATCAGATATTAAAAAAACATTAGCTTTAACTAAAGAACAAGCCGCATTAAAAGATGCTTATGAAGGATATCAAGAATATAAAAAAATATTAGAAGGTATTAATGATGCTAAAGAATTAGTAAAAGATCCTGAGCTTGGAGAATTTGCTAAAGAAGAACTTTCAAGTTATGAAGAAGCTAAAATAGAAATGGAAAAGAAAATAGAAATCCTATTATTACCAAAAGATCCTAATGATGGTAAAAATGTTATTCTTGAAATTCGTGGTGCTGCTGGTGGAGATGAAGGGAATATCTTTGCTGGTGACTTATTTAGAATGTATACTAGATATGCTGAAAAACAAGGATGGAAAGTTGAAGTATTATCTGAAGAATATGGAGAAGCAGGTGGATATTCACAAGTTTCTGCTTTAATTAAAGGTGATAATGTATACTCTAAATTAAAATATGAAAGTGGTGCTCATCGTGTTCAACGTGTACCAGAAACAGAAAGTCAAGGTCGTGTTCATACATCAACATCAACAGTTCTTGTTATGCCTGAGGCTGAGGAAGTTGATTATGAATTAGATATGAACGAAGTAAGAATTGATATTACACGTGCTAGTGGATGTGGAGGACAAGGTGTTAATACTACCGATTCTGCTGTACGTTTAACTCATATTCCTACTGGAATTGTTGTTTATTCACAAACAGAAAGATCACAAATCAAGAATAAAGAAAAAGCTATTAAAATTTTACAAACAAGATTATATGACTACTATACTCAACAAGAAGAAGAAAAACTTGGAGCTGAAAGAAGAAGTAAAATTGGAACAGGGGATAGATCTGAAAAAATTAGAACTTATAACTATCCACAAAATCGTGTAACTGATCATCGTATTGGATTTACATTAAAACAATTAGATAGAGTTATGGAAGGTGCTCTTGATGAGGTAATTGAAGCATTAATTACTGAAGATCAAGCAAGAAAATTACGTGGAGAATAATATAGAATACTTAAAGAAATATTTAAAAGATAAAACATTAGATGAAGGTATTGAATTACTTAATAAAGGTATACCTGTACAATATATAGTTGGTAATGTTGATTTCTATGGTTATAATTTTAAAGTTAATGAAAATGTACTTATTCCTCGTTTCGAAACTGAAGAACTTGTAGAAAAAACTATTAAATATATAAATAAATATTTTGATAAAAAGGTAGATATCCTAGATTTAGGAACTGGTTCAGGATGTATTGCTATTACATTAAAAAAAGAATTAGATTGTAATGTTGATGCTGTTGATATAAGTCCTAAAGCATTAGAAATAGCTAAATTAAATGCTAAAAATAATAATGTTGATATTACATTTTATGAAGGAGATATGTTAAATCCTATCAATAAAATATATGATGTAATTATATCTAATCCACCATATATAGCATATAATGAAGAAATTATGGAAATTGTTAAAAATAATGAACCTCATACAGCCTTATATGCGGAAGATAATGGCCTAAAGTATTACAAAGATATAATTAGTAATGCTAATAAATATTTAAAAGAAAAAAGTATAATTGCTTTTGAAATAGGTGAAAAACAAGGAAATTTAATTTTAGAATATGCTAAAAATTATTTTAAAGATAGTATTATAACAGTTGAAAAAGATATGCAAAATAGAGATAGATTTGTATTTATAATAAATATATAATCTATCTTTTTTATGCTATAATTAAAATAGGTGATAATATGAAATATTATAATTATACTTTAAAAATAGGAATACTAAATATTTTATCAATTGTACTTTTTATTTTATGTTTTATTATAGTTGTTCCTATATATGGAGTAATTACATTAACAAATATTCCATTAATGATGATACTATCAATTTTATATTTAATGCTTCATGAAGTTGTTCATTATATAGGATTTATTATAAATAAAGAAGTAAATAGTAAAAATATAGTAATGGGTGCTGAACTTGAAAAAGGGATATTTTATTGTATGTGTAAACAAAAAATATCTAAGAAAACTATTTTAATTTCTATTTTTGCACCTTTAACTACTCTTGGTTTTATAACATTAATAATTGCTATGATTTTTAA
Source organism: Mycoplasmatota bacterium (assembly GCA_022763805.1). Classification (GTDB taxonomy): domain Bacteria; phylum Bacillota_I; class Bacilli_A; order RF39; family UBA660; genus CAJGDV01. The sequence goes on from JALERC010000067.1 coordinate 3,886, forward strand.
ACTAGATTTATTAATATTTTTATCAATATTAAATATTAGTGGTTCAATAGGCGATATAATTATGGGATTATTTATTATGTTTTTACCTAAAGATATAATGTATTTAGATTTAGATGATTCAACTTCCTTTACACTTCTATGTAAAGAAGATATTAGTGAGCGAAAATTTATAGGAATACAATTGTTAAATAGTGGTGAATATAAAGAATCAATGAAGGCTAAAGATTATACTAAATTTAAGATTTCTAAATTATCATATATTATTATTATATTATTTTTTATATTCTCTTTGTTATTATTTATGTTATAATTAAAATAGGTGATAATATGAAACGAGGATTTACATTAGTTGAACTTTTAGCTGTTATTTGTGTTATCGGAATTATTATAGTTATAGTTGCTCCTAATATATTTTTATATTCTGAAGAAGCTAAAAAAGATAAATTTATGGAAGATGCTAGAACTATAATTAAGGGTGTAGAATTATATATGGAAGATAATGATATGATTACTCTTCCTGAAGAAGGTTTAATAATTGAAGATTTAGATTTAGATATTAGTGGTAAAGTTAGTGCATATACAGGTATTGTTATTATGTCTGATAATGATGTAACGATAGAGACAATGTCAGATGGTAAATATTGTGGATTTGGTACTAGAACTAATTTTACAGTTAATAAAGTGGGTGAAGATTGTAATTATACTAAAGAATAAAGGTTATTTCCTTTATTTTTTTAGTATTATAATATATAATGTTTGTAGGTGATTTTCTTATGTTTAATAAAGTTAATAATTTAATAAAGGGAAAAGATTTAATTATAAGTAATATTTTATTCTATAATTATGAAAAACTAGAATTAAATTTTGAAGATTTATATTACTTAACATATTTAATGAATAATTCTTTAGAATTTGATATTTCAAAAATATGTTCCGATTTAAATAAAAAGCCAAAAGATATTATTAAAGTAATAAATAAATTAGATGAAATGGATATTCTTGATATTGAAATAATTAAAAAAGATGAGAATGACATCAAAGAGATAATTTCACTTGAAAAATTATATAAGAAACTTACTTTTTTAATTGTTGAGAAAGAAGATAAAATAGAAGAAAAAGTTGACTTAGAAAACGAATTTAAAGATGTATTTAAACGTGATTTAACGCCACGTGAAAAACAAATTCTTAATGCATGGAAAAGTGTTGGATATAATGATTTATTTATCTTAGAAGGTTTAAAAGAGGCTAAATATAATGGTGAATTAAGTGTTGCTTATATTGATAATGTTTTGGATAGATGGCAAAATCAAGGAATAACTTCTAAAGAAGATGTTATTAAATCAAAAACAATTGATTTATCTAAACCTATAGAAAGTGATGACGTAATCGAAGTAGATGATGATTACGATTGGATGAATGAATAGAATACTTGAATATATCGATGAGTTATTTCCTAATCCACAAAGTGAATTAGATTATAATACTGATTATCAATTACTAATTAATGTAATGTTAAGTGCTCAAACTACTGATAAACGCGTTAATATGGTAGCTAGTGTATTATATAAAAAATATGATACTTTAGATAAACTTGCTAATGCTAATATTGATGATATTAAAAAAATTATATTTTCCTTAGGTAGTTATAATAAAAAAGCATCTAATGTAATTGAAATATCCAAAAGATTATATAACGAAAAAAATGGAATTGTACCAAATGATAGGGAATATTTAGAATCTTTACCTGGTGTTGGAAGAAAAACTGCAAATGTAGTTTTAGGTATACTTTATAATGTTCCATGTATTGCTGTTGATACTCATATAGAACGCGTTAGTAAACGTTTAAAATTAGCATGTCTTAATGATGATGTTTTAACAATTGAAAAAAAATTAATGAAAAAATTTAAAAATCACCCTAATATGATAAAAATTCATCATCAATTATTACTATTTGGAAGATATCATTGTAAAGCAATTAATCCAGAATGTAAGAATTGTAAAATTAAAGATTTATGTAGATACAAAAAAAAGAACGATTAATTTTCGTTCTTTTTTAGTTTAATTGTGAATTAAATTGATATTTTTTAGTTAAGTAAGTAAATGTTCCTTTTACATTATTTCCATTACATGATGTAACAGTAAAATCTTTAATTATAGTAGGACTGATTCCATTACTAATACTAGCAATATGATTTATTGTAACATTAGGACATGCAGTTCCTTCTTTAAAAGTAACAGATGCTGATTTAGTATCATCTTCATCAAATTCATGTCCAGCATTTCTAACACTTACTGAAACTGATGTACCACTAGATTGATTTGCTTTATAACTTGCATAAGCAGTTCTTACAATAACTGTGTAAATACCATTATATTTAGGTTTACATGTTATAGAATTACCTGTTGTTGTACCACATGAAGTAGTAGTACCATCAGAAGATCTTAAATAAACATCATATCCCATAGCACCGGTTAAACCAATTTCATTATTAACAGCACTTGCAATCCAGTTTGGCTTAGTAAATACTTTACTATAATATTTTGTTAAATAAGAACTATCAGCCATTTCTGGAGTTTTCGCACTTTGCCATGTTACAGTAACTTGACCATCAGAATCTTCATTAGCTTTAACATTTGTTACATTAGTTAAAGCATCAAATCTAGGTGAAACCTTTGTAGGTTCAGTTCCTTTTTTAAATAATTCAGTTATTTTTAAATAATCAGGTGTAGCTTGGCTAGGAAGAAGTGGTTCAATTGTATTTCTTTCTACTGTAACACTTACAACACCTGCAGGTTGTTCAATTTTACTGTCTCTTGTATATATATCTTTTGCTAAAGCAGCAAATAAGTATAAATTTTGTAATGATGCAAATCTATTATGATATTCTGATAAAATTTTATCATATCCATACCATAAACTTAATGTATATTCATCAGTAACACCAACTAACCATAAATCGTTAACTGCATCAGCAGCTAATCCATATTTATCTTTAATTTCTTGTGTAAAATTAGATGTACCAGTTTTGGCACCTATAGTTTTACCTATAGCATTATTTGTATAACGAGTAAGAGAACCTTGAGCAGTACTTACAAGCATACTATATACCATGTAAGCAGTTTCTTCACTCATAACACGTACTTTTTCTGTTTTTTGAACATATTCTTCATCATTATCTCTAAATATAACTTTTGTATAACTATGTGGTTCATAGTAGTAACCACCATTACCAAATGCATTATAAGCAGCACCAACAGTAAGAGGTGATTCACCATTATAACCTCCAATAGCATGAGCTTCATGTAAGAATGTTCCTGTTGAATCAAGTTCAGGACTTAATCCCATTTTTTTAACCATTTCAATTATACTTTTCTTGTTAACAGATTGGAATGTTTTTAATGCTGGTATATTTCTTGAGTCAACTACAGCTTCACGAGTAGTAATCATTCCTTTATAACTACCATCATAATTTTGAATAGCATGTCCATCAGAATATGCATATTCTTCATCACCAAGTAATGTATAAGTACTTGTATTATTATATTCAATAGAAGGAGCATAATCGAATAATGGTTTTGATGTTGAACCAATTTGACGTTTCATTTGAGTAGCATGATTAAGTAATCCTGCTTTAGAAGTATCACGACCAGTACATACACCAGCGATTGCTCCTCCTTTAGGATCCATTGCAACACAACCAGCGTTAACTACTGGATTTTCCCAATAAAATGTTTGACCTGACATTACATTATTAATTACATCTTGTACTCTTCTATCTAGAGTAGTATAAATTTTCATTGATACCATGTAAGGATTTTTTCCTAAATCTTCTTTGATTTCTTCAACTACTGTATCAATAAATCCTTGATATTTATTATCTGATTGTGTATTTGATTGAACTAACATGTCTTCAACTTTAATTTTACTAGCAGCATCTGCTTCTTCTTTTGAAGCATATCCATGTCTAACCATTAATTTTAATACTAAATTTCTTCTTGCAGTTGCTCTTTCTGGACTATTGAATGGATCATAAGCACCAGGAGATTGAAATAATCCAGCTAAGAGAGCAGCTTCACTTAAGTTTACTTCACTAGCATGTTTACCAAAATAATTTAAACTTGCTTGTTCAACTCCATATGCACTTCCTCCTAAATAATAAGAGTTAGCATAGAATTCAAAAATTTCTTGTTTACTATATTTCTTTTCAATTTTAAAAATTGCTAAATAAATATCGGTAAATTTACGAATAATACCTTTAATACCTCTATCTTCTGTTGAAGTATAAGCATTTTTAGCAATTTGCATTGTTAATGTTGATGCACCACCAGCACTTGAGTTACCTAAAACTTGACCAACACTTGCTTTAACGAAACGAGGTAAATCGAATCCATTATGTTGGAAGAATCTCGAATCTTCTGTTGCTATAATGGCATCAACTAATACATCAGCCATTTCATCATATGTAATTTTTTCTCTTGATTGAGATCCTATTTTAGCAAATTCTTTTCCATCTTTATCATATAAAATAGTTGATTCAGATGTATAAAGATTTTTAGGATCAAATTTAGGAGCATTTGCAACAATGTAACCAAAGAATAAAGACATTGCAACAATTCCTAAAATAACACAGATTAAAAATAACATTAGTAGTCCTTTAAATATTTTTCTACCAATACCTTTTTTATTTTTAGTTTTTTTCTTTTTCACCATAATATCATCTTCTTTTTTCTCTAGTTTTTTTGTAGCAGCCATAACTTCTTTTTTCTTAGAACTTATAGCTTTCTTTTTCTTTGAGTTTGTTTTTTTACTATTATTTAAAAATTTTAAATCAAGTCCATCATAGTATGATTTGCCTAATGATAGCATTTTAGGACCAAATAAAACTAATAAATCAACAATAAGAATAACTACTATTACTTTTGGGCCTACTAAAGGAATACCGATTAGAAGAGCAAGTAACGTAAATAATGCTACTAAAGATTCTAATTGATGACTAATAATTAGTTTTCTTAGTTTCTTAATCTTCTTATTCATAATTTCTCCTTTTCAAATTTATTTATAACTTCAATATAATCTAAAAATAGATTGTTTTTGAATGTTATTTCATATCCATTCTCTAAAAAGTATAAATAGGGAATAGACTTTCTAGAATTATTATTTATAAATGATAATATATATTTTGTTTCAAGTAAAAATGTAATGTTATCATGCTTACAAAATCTAACTATAATAAAACTTATTCCCCCCATATTATAAATAGTTTCTAAATGTTTAATTTGATGTTCTAATATATTAGATAATGGAAAATATTCTAGATTTGTTTCTTTAGCTTCAAAATCAATATATTTTCCATTATAGATACCATTATAATCTGTAGTTGAGGGTGTTTTAAAAAAAGCTTCATTGATAATAGCTTTTTTCTTAGATGTATAATTAACTCTTACAACTTGTATTGGAGTAGGTTTTTTATGTATGCAAGCAATATTATTATCTAAATAATAATTATTCGTAATATTAAGATCATATTCAAGGGACATACCTCTATTTGCATGGCTGATGAAGTTCCCTTTTTTATATCTCATTTCATCACCTAATTAATTATACTATATATTAAATTTTTTTTCCATATTTATATCAAAAAACATGTCATATTAACACAACTTTTGTCGATTATGTATTAATTAATTTTATATTATGATAATATAAAACAGGTGATAAAATGGACGAATATTACATAGAAGGTATTATTGATAGTATGATTGATGATATTAATTATGTAAAAATTAGAATGTCAATTTTTGTTGAAGAATGATTAAAAAGTATGCTATAATTAATAATAGGTGATACGATATGAAAAAATTAATATTATTTATTACTGCTCTATTTTTACTAAATATGCAAAATGTAAAAGCATGGGATAGTAATATTACAGGTGGGGGAGCTGGACCAGGTGAAGGTGGTATAGAATGTTACGATGGTAGTGGTTACAACTGTTATAACGCTTGTAATGGAGGATATTTTTTCGTTCTAAAAGTAAGTTTAATATATTATGATGGGAGTAGTTATAAAGAGATTAAATCTCCTATTATGGTAGGTGATTATAGTGGTTATGCTCCAGCAAGTAATTCTTGGATTCAAGCTGTGTTTGGTTCTCAAGCTGGAAGTATTCATCACTGGACTAGACTTAGCGGTTTAACTTTTAAATCATCAGGATTTGCTAATCGAGTTAAAAATGCAGTTGATGCAGATCTTAATTGGTTACTTGGTTTGATGGGAACATCAACAGCACAAGTCGAAAGTGATATTAGAAATGGTAAATACCCTAGACATAAGAGAGCATCTGGGAATATTAATGATACAGGTGTTAGACTTATAGTACAACCTCTTTACGGATTTTCTGAAACATATGATTGTTACTCATATCCAAGAATGTATTATGGAACTATTCAAGCTATTGCAAGTATTATGAGAGGTTCACATATGCCTATGACATTTGATAGAGCTCAAAACTATGCACATTTGTTAGAAATTCAAAAAGATGATATTGGACATAAAGCCAATTATGGTGATTGGTCATATGATGCTTTGGCATCTGGTTCAAATGGATATGGAATGGGTATATTCTCACCTTGGGATAATGCACCAGTAGATCCAAGATGTAACCCAGATTATGAAGGAATATATACTTGTTGTGATAGATATGGTATTTATTATGGTAATGAAGCAAATAATACATCAGGTAGAGATCCTAGTGGAAAACCATTAGGTAATTTAACAAGAAAATTAACTAGAGATGAAATAGCTAGAGAATGTCCAAAAAAATGTGATGTAAATGCTGAAGGTGTAGAATTTTGTTGTGCTAAATATGGAATAACACCTAAAGAAAATCATAAATATAATACAACACAATATTTAACAAGAGTTATTACTGCATATGAGTTGGAAAATTCAACATGTAATCCAGAATTTTGTAAATATACTTTTGAAGAAAAACAAACTTCTCAATGTAGTGTTTCAAATAAAGGATATATAACAGATGCTAATAATGAGTGGAGATGTATTTTCACAAGTTCTAAGAGTAAATATAGTGAAGTAAAAAATCATTTCAAAGATTTAGATGTTAAAAATGATTACTGTGAAATATATTGTACAGAAACAGTTAGCTATGAACTACCTAAAGCAGGTACTGTAACACATGCTGGTCAATCTATGTATGTTATGGATGATGTTTTAAAACCTACTATATGGCCAATAAAATACAAAATAGAAAAAAATTGTAGAACAACTGCTGCTCAAGGCGATAGGTCAGGGAAAATTAATTATGAAAAATTTGAAGAAGATATAAATAAATTGAATACAGCGATAAAAAATGCATGGAATAATTATAGAATATTACAAACAAGACAAAAAGCTTGTAGTACATCAAATGGTAAAGCTATTTATGATGGAAAAGAATACACATGTGACAAACCTGATTATTCTAGTGAAATAAATAATGCTAAAATAGCTTACGAAAATCGTGTTAAAAGTTTAAATAGTGCATTTTCTCAAATTAGACAATGTAATAATCATGCTCCTTACCCAAAATTTGATCCTCAATTAAAATTAACTTATGAAGAACCAATATATGGTGATACATTTAAGTTAAAATCAGCTATTAATATTGAAACAACAAAGAAATATTATAGATCTGGTAATGCAACCGACGGAACTGGTGATTATCAAACAAGCCCAATAACAACTTCAATACGAGTTGCTGATTGTAAAACAGAAAATTGTAATTCATTTAAATATGTTACTTATAATCGTGCTGTTTGGGTAGAGAGTAATTATACAGGAAATCTTACTTATCAACTTGACGGTAATGTATATAAGTATATTTCAAAATATTCAGATAGATCATTCCATACTGCTGGTGAAGCAGGAGAATTTTTTGAAACTATGGGATTTAATAATTTACCAACACATTTATCTACATTACCTGGTAACTATCCGTTTAAAATAGATATATCTACAATAGGTAACACAAATAAATTCTACAAATATTTCTTTGGTGGAAATACTTTTGCTGGAAAAAAATACAATTATAAAAAAACATATAATTGTACTTATAATATTAGTTGTGAACAAGTATTTTCTAAAAAGGATTGTGATGCATTTAAAGCAGCATGTCCTGATGAATATAGTAAACATGGATGTACATCATCTCTAATATTTAGACCTATACCGTTAACTAAAGCTAGTGAAGGACATGCTCTTGCTTTCCTAACTCAAGATGGTAAAAAAAGAGATCCGGGAAAAAACTGGAATAATGCTTCTGTTGTAGATGCTATTATATTAAATAATAGAAATGTTGAAGGAAACGATGTTTATAAATTGGATCCTATGTACGAAATAACATTAACTCCACAATTGATGAATAAAATTAGAAAATATAATAGTTCACAAAATAAAAAAATAATTAGTATTTATTCCGACAGTGATAAAATAACTACTGGTGTTGCTGGATATACTAGTTATACTAATTTCAAAATAAAAGATCATCATTTTATAAGTGAAAATATAAGAAACTGGGGTGTTAGAGGCTGTGCTATAGCACTTGGAAAAGGTTCATATACAAAATGTAATGGTTCTCGTGGGGCATGGTAAAAATATGTAGTAATTACTACATATTTTTATTTGCACTTAATTGACAGTTTTCGTATTTTATTATATAATGTAGGTGTTTATATGAGAGGTGGTGCATTGTGTATCAAGATAGAATTTTATTATCAAGTAAAGATATACTTGAGCATGAATTTAAATTTGATACAAGGGGGTATCGTCCACAAGAAGTAGATAAGTATTTAGATGTAATTATTCATGACTATGAAGAGTTTGACAGAATTATTCAAGATTATGAAAATGAGAAAAAAGAACTTATCGAAGACAACATACGTTTAAAACAAGAAATAAGAAGACTAAGAACTCAAATGGAAGCATTAAAAGATGTTGCTAAAGAACCTAATAATAATAATGCTGATCTTTTAAGAAGAGTTTCTAATCTCGAAAAATTTATATATGGAGATAAATAATATTTTGACAAACGCTATATTCTTTGTAATATAGAGGAAAGTCCATGCTCGCACAGTCTGAAATGATTGTAGTGTTCGTGCCAGGGGAAAAAATAACCCTGGGTAGCATTTGCTAACGGCTCCGAATTTATCTAAGTCATATGATATGATAATAGTAGGTATAAAAGTGCCATAGAGACGAGTAAACCGGAAACGGTGGAAATGGAACGTGGTAAACCCCGCGAGCGAGAAACCCAAATTTGGTAGGGGAGCTTAACTGGAGGAATAACAACAAAGGTTGGGATCGAGTAATCGATAGATAGATGTTTGTCGCCCAGTAATGGGAACAGAACATGGCTTATAAAATATTATTTTTTTTATTTATTAGTAAGGAGTAAGTGCGTGATAGAAATAGGAGAAAAATTAAAAGAAGCTAGAGAGAGCATTGGGATAACTGTTGAAGAAGTTAGTGAAGATTTAAAAGTTAGACCATCACAAGTTGAAGAAGTTGAAAAAGGTAACATTAAAGCATTAAAAGATATTTTTTCTTTAAAAAATTTCATACGTGATTATTCTAAATACTTAGGACTTAGTTATGATGATGTTATTGATGAATTTAATGAATATTTATTTGATTATACATCACAAATTTCATTAGAGGATATTAAGAAAGCTAGAAATAAGGACGATTCAGTAAAAAAAGAAAAAAAAGTTATATCTCCTTATACAATGGAGCCAAAGAAAAAAAATAAAATTATACCACGTATAATTTGGTGCTTAATTATTATTTTAGTAATTATTGGCGGATATTTTACATATAAAACAATTGCTGATAATAATAGAGCCGAATCAAATGTTTTAGGATAGGGATGAGTTTATGAATTTACCAAATAAATTAACAATGGCAAGAATTTTTATTTCAATTATCATTATTGCAATTTTATTATTCCCATTTGATTCAATGGGAATTACTACTACAAAATTTTTCATTAATGAATCATTAGTAGTTGATATTAAATATTTAATAGCAGGTGTATTATTCATTATTGGTTCTTTAACAGATTTCCTAGATGGATATATTGCTAGAAAATATAATTTAATAACAGATTTTGGAAAATTAATTGATGCTATTGCTGATAAGATGTTAGTTAATTCTGTTTTAATTATTTTAGCATCTACTGGAACTATCAATGCTATAATTCCAGTTGTTGTAATATTAAGAGATACAGTTGTTAATAGTATTAAAATGCTTGCTGCAAGTAAAGGTAAAGTTGTTGCTGCTATTAAAAGTGGAAAACTTAAAACTGCTTGTTTAATGACAGGTATTACTTTAACATTATTTTATAATTTACCATTTGAATTATGGAATTTACAAGTTGCGAATATTCTACTTTTAATTGCAACCGTTTTATCTATTTATTCAGGTGTTCAATATTACATACTTAATAAAGATTTAATTTTTGATGAAAAATAGGTTTAGATTATTCTAAATCTTTTTTTTATTAATAGTTTAGTTTATGAAAAAAAGTTTGTTTAATTGTCTTACAAATTATAATAATAAAAATATTAATAATTTTAATGTTAGTAATTTATATTAAATTTAAAAGGATAATAAAACTAAATGTTGTATATTATATGTAGGGGATTAAAATTATTGACTTTAAAATAATTAAAATGTATTATAAATCTAGGAGGGGAGTTTATGAAACCAACTGATGATAAAATACTTAATCAAGTATTACAAGACATAGAAAAACAATTTGGAAAAGGTTCTGTTATGAAGTTAGGAGATAATGCTCATACTGAAATAGATGTTACTTCTACAGGTTCTTTAAGTCTTGATATTGCTTTAGGTATTGGAGGATATCCTAAAGGAAGAATTATTGAAATTTATGGTCCTGAATCAAGTGGTAAGACTACATTTGCCTTACATGCTATTGCAGAAGCACAAAAAAAAGGAGGAAGGGCAGCTTTTATTGATGCAGAACATTCTCTTGATCCAACTTATGCTAGTAAGTTAGGTGTAGATATTAATGAATTATTATTATCTCAACCTGATAATGGTGAACAAGCATTAGAAATAGCTGAAGCATTAGTTAGAAGTGGTGCTATTAGTATTATAGTAATAGATTCAGTTGCAGCATTAGTACCACAAGCAGAAATTGAAGGTGAAATGGGAGATAATCATGTTGGCTTACAAGCTAGACTTATGTCTCAAGCATTAAGAAAATTATCGGGAATTATTAATAAAACTAATACTATAGCAATATTTATAAACCAGTTAAGAGAAAAGGTTGGAGTAATGTTTGGAAATCCTGAGGTTACTCCTGGTGGTAGAGCTTTAAAATTTTATTCTTCTATTAGATTAGATATTAGAAGAAGTGAACAAATTAAAATGGGTAGCGATATAATAGGTAATAAAACGACTATTAAAGTTGTTAAAAACAAGATGGCGCCACCTTTTAAAACTTGTTCTGTTGATATTATGTATGGTGAAGGAGTATCTAAAGAAGGGGAATTGGTTGATTTAGGCGTTATGGCGGGTATTATTGATAAGTCAGGTGCTTGGTATTCATATAAAGGTGAAAAGATTGGCCAAGGAAAAGAAAATGTTAAAGAATTATTTAAAAAGAATCCTAAATTAAAAGATGAAATAGCTAGTAATGTTAGAAAATATTATAATATTGAAAATGAAAAGAAGTAATTTATAATTACTTTTTTTTAATGCGTATGTTATAATTAACATGGAGGTAAAAGTTTATGAAAAATAAATATTTTATGATAGGATTAATTACATTAATAATAATATCTTTATTAATAGTAATTGAAAATTATAGATATTTATCATTAAACAAGAAAAACTACATTTATTACGAAACAAGCTGTAAAAATAATAATCAAGAAAGTTGTTCATATATTAATTCATTTCCATATTATGAAATGGATGCAAATTCTTTTTTTATA
>JALERC010000070.1 GCA_022763805.1 Mycoplasmatota bacterium
CATCCATATTGTTCTGGAGAAAAAGGAACAAATGAAAAGCAAAATAGTATGATTAGATATTTTATTCCTAAAAAAACTTTAATAGAAAATTATTCTTGTGAAGATATTAATAATATCGCTAATTGGATGAATAATTACCCTAGAAAAAGTTTAAATTATAAAACTCCTCTAGAAGCTGTTCTAGAAGAGTTTAATGATAAATCCATTATTAATAAAATTTATAAATTACAAGAAGTTGTGAATACTATTTAATTATTCATTTGTTGCAATTGACTTTTTAATTAATAAATATTTTTTTCAGTTTCATCAATTATAGAATAAATTATACCTCTTACTTTTTTATTAGTAATTGTCCTAATATAATTACAATAACCTCTAACTTGTTCTTCATAATAAATAGGTTCTATATTTTTTAATTTATAATCTACAACAATTATTTCATCATCATTTTCTATTAGTAAATCTATAATACCATGATTATCATCTTGATAAAATTCATATTCTTTATAGAATTTTTTTCCTGTTTTAATGAAGTCCTTATCAAGCAATTTTTTAATTTTAAATTTTAAGAAATTATCTAATTCATACTTGTCTAAATCAGGATTTTTAAAATCTAAATATTCTAAAACTTCATGAACATTAGTACCACTTTTCATAATATTATTTTTATTTATACTTATATTTTCATGAGAAAATCTTATTATTTCTTTTTTCTTTTTTTCTATATTTAAAATAGATGTATTAAATTTATTATCATTAGTTTTTAATTTACTTTTGTAATCTGATTTAGTACTAATCAAATAATCTTTAGTAATATTTATATCTTTGTTTGTAATATATTTTTTCATATCATCTTTTAATGATATTAATACATCTTCAAATGAAGTATATTTTTGTCTTTCTAAAATATTTATAACATTATTATCATTTCTTTGTAATCCGTTATTTTCTTTTTCTAAAAGCGGACTAACTATAATCATCTTTTCTTTAGCCCTTGTCAAAGCTACATATAGTACTCTTAAACGTTCAGAAATATCCTCATTAATATAATCATAACTCATTAGTTTTTTATAGAATGTAGGCTCTATACCATCATTAAATATAGGTATAATTATACCTAACTTTTGATCAAATAAAAATCTATCTTTTAGTTCTAATTTATTAAATTTATTATAAAAATGTGGAAAATAACATATAGGATACTCAAGTCCTTTAGAATTATGAATAGTCATAATATTTACTGAATTTGATGATGTATCAGGTTTGTTTGAAAATTGTATATCCATTTCCTTATTAAATACTTCATCAAAGTAAATTATGAAATCCTCTAATGTATATCCTGTTTCTTCAAGTGTTTTACAAACATTAATAATATAATCAAGTTTATTTGTAATATTACTTACATTTCCTATATTAATCGATTTAGAGTAAAAATCAAATTCTTTATATATTTCAATTATTAAATTACTTAAACTAATAGTATTACTTATACTAGCAAGTTTTTTAAGTTTAAAAGTTAAACCTTCAAAAATAGGATTGGACATAATATCTTTATTTGTTATACTTGTAAAAATATCATTATCATTATAATCACAAATATATGATCTAGCTACTGATAAAAATGAATAGTTAAAGTTACTATAATTATTATTTTTAATACATTCAATTAATTTTAAAATATTTTTAAGTACGTATATTTCATTTGAATATACAAATTGTTCATCTTTATGCATTATTAAAGGAATCTTTTTATAATCAAAAACTTTTTTAAATATTTCAAATTTACTTTTTCTATCAATAAGTATTACTATATCTCTAAATTGTATATCATGAAATACTTTTTCATCTTTATCAAATACTTGCTCTTTATTTTTTATTTTTTCTAAAATATCATCAGCAATAATAAATGCTTCAATTTCATCTTTTTTAAATATTTTTTTATCTTCAAAGTCTTTGTAATTATAATTATAGATTTCTAAATTGTAGTTTTGATCAGTTTTACCTTCTTTAATATAAGCTTTATTACCAAATTCTGCTATATGTCCTTCAAGATAATTAGCTCCACCGATATCATCGTCCATAATCATTTTAAACATTTCATTAATACTGTCTAACACTTCAAATCTAGAACGAAAATTTTGTGTTAAATCGATTGCATATCCACCAATTTCTTTTTTGTAATTATTATATCTTTCCATAAATAATTTAGGGTTAGCATTTCTAAATCTATAAATAGATTGTTTAACATCTCCAACCATATATACATTATTGTTACTAATTAAAGAAACTAAATAGTCACCAATATCATTAGTATCTTGATATTCATCAATCATAATTTCTACTGTATTATCTCTTATTTCATCTCTAATATATTTATTCTCTTCAAGAAGTTTTATAGCAAGACGCATAATGTCACTAAATTGGTAACTATTAATACTTTGTTTAAATGCAAATACTTTTTCATCTAATTCTAAAAGTATATCGATTATTACCTTACATACATTTTTTGTTTTTAAAATACTTTCTTTAAATACTTCTGAATTATCATATTTAACTAATGCTTTTAATTCATCTATATAATTTTTTAATTTTTCTTTGTTTTTGTTAATTTCTTCTTTTTCAATTGGGTCTGCATCTTTTATAGAAGGCATTTTCGGTATACTAAAATTTTCCACTGCTTCTTTATAGTCTTCATATTTTTTTGCATAATAAAGATTTGATAATCCTTCTTCTATTTTATTTGCATAATCAATATATTTTTCTTCACTTGCTGCAAACTTTATATTATCAATAAGCATCAATATTACACTAGTAGTTTGTTCTATTATTTTCATATATTCACTTATATTATTTTGAATTTTTTCATCACTATAAAATTCAGTCATATAGTTTTCTAAATACTTTCGTTTTTTACATATTGATTCCATTTTACTATTTATATTTAAAATAACATTTTTAAATGGTTGATCATCTTTATTTGTATAAACATCTAAAACTTCTAAAAACATATCATCGTTATATTTCGTTTCGAATATATCGTCTAATATTTTTTTAGTCATTATATCTAATTGTACATTATCAATAATTCCAATATTTTTAGGAAGTCCTAAGATATAATGATATTTTTTAACTAAACTTAATGAATAACTATCAAATGTCGTAATATCAGCTTGATCTACTAAATATAATTGTTCTTTTAATTGTGGATATTTTCCAATTGATTTTTTGATTTTTTTACGAATACGTTCTCTCATTTCAGAAGCGGCAGCTTTAGTAAATGTCAAAATAATCATCTGATTAATAAGTACACCACTTATTAATTTTTGTAATATTCTTTCAGTTAAAACAGCTGTTTTACCACTTCCTGCTCCCGCACTTACTATTATATTTTTCCCTTTTAAATAAATTGCTTTCCATTGGTCATCTGTCCATATTACATCATTAGGTTTATTCGGTATCATCATTTTCATCTTCACTTTCTAGTTCTACTATATTCGAATTATTAACATAACAAATATCTTTAAAAGAACAATATTCACATCCTATATTTTTATTTTTTATTTTTTTAGGATTTATATCAAATTCACAATTATTTAATGCTTCAATCATTTTATCAATATTATTTGAAACGATTTCAATAAATTCATCTATTTCACTTTCAGATAAAACTTTAGAATATCCCATAAAGCTGCCATCTTTTTTAAGTTTCATTCCATGAATAAATGATTTTTCATCATAATCTTTATCAATTTTTGATACTATATCAGGATTGTTTAATGTATACCCATTTAATTTATATTCATTTCTTACTTGCTCATCATAAGTTAATTTATCATCTTTATTTAATACTTCTGTCATTATTTTTTGTAAATACATTCCAGAAAACTTAGGATTTTTAATTAAATTTGTATTTTTGATTAAATATAAATACATTAAAAGTTGCATATCAAGTCCATAAACTACTTTTTTAAAATCATTATGCATTCCGCCTGTTTTATAATCTATAACAACAACATATGTATTTTCTCCATCGTTAAATGTTAATATTTTATCAACAAATCCTTTAATTGTTATATTAAGATCATTTTCTTTTTGGATTTCAAATTTTTGTTCAAAATATGTATTTTCAAATTGTGATTTTAAATTATTTTCGTTAATTATTTCAATTAATTGCAATAATAATTTTCTATATTTATTTAAATAAAATTCTTCTTTTTTTGTTTTTTCTTCTGGATAAAATTCATTTATAGCTTCATCGATAATATTATCATAATCTGTTCTTTTCGTTCTATATGTAATTTCAAGAACTTTATGATACAACTTACCAATAATAGTACTAATAGTTTCCTTAAAATCACTTACACAATAAATATTATTTAAAAGGAATCTAAATTGACATTGATAAAAAACATTTATATTTGAATATGATAAATTTATTTTATTATTTAATTGTTTTTTAATAGTATCATAATTTATTTTTTCATAGTTGTTTTCATACTTTTTATATTCTATATCATTATATGATGAATATAAATCAATTAAATCATCACTTATATCATTATAAAGTATATAATTATCTAATCTGTCTGCTAAATATAATTTATTCAAAGGTTCATTTTGATAATCATATTTTTTAGTTATTTCAACTAAATTGTCTAATCCAGTTAAGAAATTAGAATATCCAAAGTCTTGACTTGGTGAAGAACATTTATATGAAATAATTAGATTTTTTGTATCATTAATAAATTTTTTCAAATTATATTCTTCAATTTCATTTCTTTTAAATGAGTTTAATTCATTTAGTTCTTCTAATTCTTTATCAGAAAGATACATATCATCTTTATGAATTTTAGGTATTATATCTTGATTAAAACCTAACATAAAGATATATTCATCGTCTTTTGGTAAATAATTTTTATAATTAATTTCAGTTACAACATTTTCGTATATATCAATATCAACATATGTATTTTTAAATTCGTATTCTAATATATTTTTTATTTCTCCGAATGTTTCATAATTAGAATATTTATTGATAATATTTACAATTTTTACTGCTATTTTAGGATTAATGTTTTCAAATGATAAGTCTTCTAATAATGTGCTACTTTCATTTTTCATAAATTCTTTTACTTCATTTAAGTAAAATAATTTATTTGTTGAATTAAATTGATATGGAATATTAAAGAATGTAAATATTCTATCTATTATTCCTGTATAAGAGCCATCTAAAGTATTAATCTTAATTTTGTTAATATCAATACCACTTTCAACAAGTTCTTTAATCATCATGGCAGTTACTACTATTTCATCTTCAATAGTATTATTCTTATATATTACAATTTCATCTTTGTTTTTATATTCATCAAAGTATGATTCATAATTATCATAATAAGTGTTATAAGCAATTATTTTTTTATCTTTAATAAATGATTTAAAATTATTATTAAAGATAATATACCCATTTTCTATTAGATCTTTTTTAATTTTAACTAAATTATTTAATTTATTTGTAGAATATGTTTTATCTTCTATTTTATATAAATTATCAAGTATAATCTTTGCTATTTCTGGTATCATGTTAAATTTATTATACATATATAATAATACATCACTTTTATAATCATGATAGTAAAGTTTTGTAAATTCATCTTTAGTATATATTTTTAAATTGTATTTTAAAATATTTTCGTTTATTAGTTTACGTTTATATTTTTGTTCAGTAATAATTATTAAGTTTTCTTCTAGATTCATATACTACCTCCAATATTCTCATTATACAATAAAAAAATAGTATATACTACTATTTATATCATTTTGTCTATATTTGATGGTATTTCATCATTCATAACCGCATTTATTATTTTATCTTCTTTTTCTTTAGATACTTCTCTTCCAGTCATTTTACTTAGTTCTTGTACTACTTCTCTTAATGTATTTTCATTTTTTAAATTTGATTTTTGTAATTTTTCAGCAAGTTCCAATATAGTTTCTTTATTTACTTTTGTTTTTTTCTCAACACGATTAAAAAAATTATCAGAAAAATTCATATTATTACCTCCTAATACAATATTATTAAAAAATATGATATAATATGATTAGAATAGGAGTGGATTTATGACTAAAGTCAAACGTATTAAACCAACTATTATAAATAAATTAAAATTTCTTATAGTATGTTTTATGCTTATCATTCTAGTATCTTTAATGAGTAATACATTTTCTAAATATGTTAGTAGTGCTGACGGAGATTTAAATGTATCATTTGCTAAATGGCAAATATTAGTTAACAATTTGGATATTAGTGATGCGGCTAATTCTGAAATATTATTTGTACCTGTTATTGATTCTAATAATGAAGTAGAAGAAAATAGTGTTGCTCCATCAAGTAGTGGATATTTTGATATAGCAATCGATCCGTCAAATGTTGCATTATCATTTAATTATAATATAACTTTCTCAATAGAAAATGATGATATTCCGGATTTAATGATTAGTGAATATGCAATACTACCTGTTGATGATTCACCAATTGAAAAAATTTCATTAGATAATAATATTATTGAAAAAGATATGATATATGATCCTGAAAATCCATTTAAACCTTTTACAATAAGACTATTCTTTAAATGGTATGAAGGTGAAAATGAACTTATGGATGATTTAGCAGATACCGAAATTGGTACTGTTGCGGCTATTAATGATACCAAATTAAAAATGAAAGCTAATATATCTTTTAAACAAATAAAAGAAGGAACAAACTAAATTTGTTCCTTTTTCTTATTACCTATTATAACAGGTATTACTTTACATGATTCTGTTTTATCTATACCATATAAACGACCATTATTATTAACATCATTTTTTATACCAAATGCTTTAGTATCATTGTAATCTGAATTAGTCCATATACAACTATCTGAACTAGATAAATAACTAAAAATTCTATCTTTATCATCTTGATTTATATGATTTATTTTATATTGATAGAAACCATTTTTTAATTTAGCATTTTCTAATTCTCTTTCTAATCTTGTTTTACTATATTCTGGTATTATTTCTTTATATCCCATATATCCTATAATTCTATCTGATAAACTAGCGCGAACAAATAATGAGTTATTTACATCAGTAGATATAAGTGATAGTATATCATCAGCTTTAAGATAAGTTTTTTCTACATTCCAATCAGCTGTTATTGTATCAAATGTATTATTATAATTATCAAATGTCGAAGTACCTAAATTATTAGTAAAATATGGTAATAATCTAACTTTATCATCTTTTTGTTGATTATTACTATCTAATACAAATGTCTTTATACATGTTTCTGAAAGCGCATAACATTCTTTATCTTGTTGTACATCATATAATACAACTTTTCCAGCATCATAATTAGGATCACTACCTTTTCCACCTTTCATCATTTGTTCTGCATTAAGTTTTAAAACAATTTCAATTGGTGTTTGAGATGGATTCTTTTTTAAAAAGTTATAAGCTTTTGAGCCCCATTCGCTATCTTTTATATCATCACCTGAATCAAATGGCCATGATACTGAAACTTGTAATTGGGCTTTTTCTCCTTTAGCGAGTACATATCCTTTAGTTAAACTAATGTTTATATGAAATGGATATTCATTAGACAATTTATCTTGTATAGCTTCAGTTGATAATGTTTCACTTGCAACATAATTATCTTCTGAACTATCTAAAATTCTTGCTGATACTATTGAATAATTTACAATTGCATCTGTATCACCTAAGTTGTTAATATTAACAACTTCACTTATAGTATCCATTCCAGGTGAAATTTCAGGAAGTGCAATTTTTATATCATTAGATGTTTTTCCGTCATTTAATTCAATATTCCATGCTCTTATATCGATTTCTGTTGCAACATCAGATAAACCGGTATAAGCAAACCAAGCAAGAGTTCCAGATATAAAAGAAACTGCTATAAAAAATAATGACATTATATTTGCCTTAAGAAATATCTTATGTTTACGTTTCATTTATATCATCTCCTTGCTTTATTGACAGTTTATTTTTCTTCTTTCTTCTTCTTTATCAATTAATGAAGATATTATTTCAGAAGAAATAATAAATATTAAAGGAATAATTATTAAAAATAACATTCCAACTTTTGTTGATACCATTTTATATATCCATGAAAGTATAAGCACTTTGTGAATTACTACACCATATATTTGATTTGATGTAACAATTGGGTCTTCTATTAAATTAGCTAACCCTTTTGTATGAAATAATAAATTATTATCTTTATCTTTTTCGATATTTATAACTTCATGGGTAACAATTTTACCATTAAAACTTCCACTATTACCTAAATAACTTATTGTATCACCCTTTTTAATTTTATAAGGATCTGTTTTTTTCGAAATTAATACATCACCAACAACATATTTAGGTACCATACTGCCAGTAACAACTGTAAAGATTCTATAATTCATAAATGATAATTTATTATTCGAGAACCTTTGAATACAAACAGCTATTATAAATGTAACTATAACTATTGCAAAACATGTTTTAACAATAGTAGTTAATATTTTTAAAATCTTCTTCATAATACTACAAATATTCCTGTGTCCTTTCTATATATTCATCCATTGCATTTTTGAATTTATCTTTAATATCTTTTTCTCCAATACTTTGTTTTGATTTTTGTTTTTGAATTTCTTCTGAAAAAAGTGCTAATAATTCTTCATCTGTAATTTTTATTCCAAGACTAAATAATAGTTCTATTATTTTTTTTATTTCTTCTTTGACTAAAACTCCAGCTACTTTTTTAAGATTATTCTTTTGTTCTCTTTTTCTTTTGGATATACAGTTTAGAACCATATAATCAATTGTAAATGAATGATTTAGAAGTCCTAGAATGATATCATCACCATTTGTTTCATTACCATCTTCTGGTTCTGTTTCTTTAGAATCATACTGTGATAGATAAGTCCATAATTTCATCGCAACTTGGAAATTAGGATTTTTAATAATAATATTTGTTTTAGTAAATGGAGGTCTAACGAATGCAGCTCTTTCTTTTTTTAGAACTGTAGTAAATTCACTTTTTCTCCATACAGATTGATATTTACGAATTTTTTCTATTCGTGGCATATTTTCTTTTATTTGATTTTGAAATGGATTAGCTCCATCTCCTTCTAGGCCAGCTAATGCTTCTATTTTCATTTCAATATTATATTTACCACCTAAATCTTTTGATTTTGATGCAAATTCTAATGTTTTTTCATTTTTCATTTCAAAGTTTTCAAGTTCTTCTAAACGTTTCTTGACAAATCTTTCTAGTTTATCAAGCAATGTATAAATAACTCTGTTTTCATATGTATTAAATGTATCAATACCTCTTATATCAAGTAATTTAGATGGAATAACATCTCCTGTTTTTTCATCTATTCTATCAATAAAATATGTATGCTTA
The DNA here is from genome assembly GCA_022763805.1 of Mycoplasmatota bacterium. GTDB lineage: Bacteria > Bacillota_I > Bacilli_A > RF39 > UBA660 > CAJGDV01. Next base: position 9,458 of record JALERC010000070.1, read on the forward strand.
GATAAGTCTTTTACAGTTTCTACTGTAACTTTTTTTGTTTTTTCTATTTTTTCAATATTTTGTTCTGTAATAAGTGTAAGTTTTGGATTTCTAACTATATTATCTAAATATGGTAAAGCATTAGTAACTACATCTACCCATTCAAAGTCTAACGAATCTCCCGTTAGACTTGAATTGAATAGCATTTCACTTTCTGTTTTTTTAGAAAAAGTTTCTACATTTTTTAGTACGCCTTCATCTATAAGGTCTTTTAATATTTTTGTCATATAAGTATTAACCTCCTAAATAGATTTCTTAATACGTTCTAGATATTCTATACATTCAACCATATTACCTTCACCAAACTCTTTATTTAACCATCTAATAAATGGGTCAATTTCATCTTGAATTAAAGCTAAGTTTAATTGTTCAAATTTACGGAATATCTTTTTAGCAATAAAATAATCTATTGCTGAAACTTCTTTTCCTCCACATGCTACATAAACAGATACGAATATTCTTAGTTGTTTCATAATACGGTTACCAAACGCAACCCTAAAATGGCTAATTACATAATCGTCCATTTTATTAACTTGTTGAAGACCTTTTGCAGTAAGTGGAATATTTTCACAAGCTTCTTTAAAAAGATTCTCTAAATAACTTGCATTAATACTTACTGAATCTTGTTCTCTACATTCGAAAGGATCTACTTTAGTGTTAATGTCAATTGGCATAGCACGGTCGTAAACTTTATCTGTAACCATGAATGTAGAGTCGTCGTTATTGATTGTTCCAATGTACCATAAGTTACCTGGAAGTTTAATTTTACCATGATCTAATTTCTTTGGATCTTTAGGCCAACCACTAGTAACAAGTTCAATTATCCACTTATCACGAGTAGGCATTTCTAGAATTGATAGGAATTCTGCAAAATAATACTCAACACGAGCGATGTTCATTTCGTCTAGTATTAGTGTATGAACATTGTCGTCATAACTAGCTTTATAAATTTCAGCAAGTGATTCTGTTTCATTAAATTTCTTTGTAAATTCATTGAAGTAACCAACGAATTCAGTTTTATCACGCCAAGATGGTTGAACTGATGCTACACATGAATCATTATTAACAAATTTTCCCCATGCATATGCTAATGAAGTTTTACCTGTTCCAGAAATACCTTGTAAAATTATTAGTTTACCACAAGCAAGACCAGCAATAAATGGTCTAAGTAATACTGGATCATAATATAAATGTAAAACACCTGCTGAATAACATCTAAAGTTATCTAATAATTGTTCAAGTGTGAAATCATTTCCATAATTTTTAGGTTTAATATTTTCATACATTTCATCAATCATACAAAGTTTAGGAAACCTGATTACATTATTTTTAATTTCTTCATCTTCTTCTTCAGATCCACTACCTTTTTTATCAGGATTTTCAAACTCTCCATCTTCCCCCATACCTGGTCCATTAACTCCTAATTGAGAAACTTTCATTTTCATTAATTCATCATTTTGTTTAGAAAGTTTTAGTACTTCTTCATTTAAATTGGCAATTTCATCTAATAAATCATCTTGACTTAATCCTTTTTTTCCAAATCTTAATTTGTTTTTTAAGAAAAAGAAAATGATAAGGAATATAAGTCCAAAGATTATTATTAATATTATTAAACCTAAAACAGCAAATAGCCATTCTGGACCACCAAATCCTTCTTTATAGGCATTAATAATTTCAGAATAATTTTTAATATTTGTAACTTCTTTAAGTCCTTCAACAATTCCTTTCAACATAGTTTTAATACCATCAAAGAATATTGAAATAAATTCAAAGAAAAATCTTACAAAAGTATTCATTAACTACTTACCTCCTCATCTAAATCTCCAACTTTATTTGTCATATCTTCATAAATAACATCAAAGTCTTTAGGAATTAATTCATTAAATTTAGTTTCTTTAATATTATCTTTATCAATATAAATTTTATCTACTAAACTAATATTAGTTTTAAAACCTTTAGTATCACTTAAATCTTTATTAAAAATAAGTGCAAATTTATATCCATTTTTTCTACATTCCTTAATAATTTCTTTATTTTTTAATAAGTCATCATAATCAATCAAGAAAATAACATTATTCATGGCATATTTATCACTTAACATTTTTAATACATTATCAAATTTATTTTTCTTTGAATAAATACTACCCGGTAAATTTAAAATATATTTATTATCAAATTTTCCTAAAATCATATCTTTAATCAATTGAATTAATAATAGATTGATAAGAACTATCATTTTATCTTCTGCAATTATACCATTTGAATATGTATCATTAATAGCATCTTCACTATAAACTTTATCAAAATCAATATTATGTTTTAGAAATAAGCCATAACAGTTTTTCTCTTTTTTTAGTGCATTAAATTCAAGAGTAAACATTTTTGTATCTAAATTTTTCATCAAGAATTCTATTACACCAATATATTTTTTTTGAATAATTCTATATTTTGATTCAATATCTTCTATTTTATTAATTTCCCAATTCTTATCTTTTCCATATTCAGTAATAGTTCTTATATAAAATCTTCTAATATCAGCATTTTGCATTCCACTTAAATCTGAACATTCTAATGTTAGAATTAATTCGAATATGTTTTTATATTTCTCAACTTTTAAAGAATATTTAGTATCTTGTCCTTTATATTCACTATTTAAATTGTCTGCTATTTGATAAATATAATCTTTTATTCTAGATAAATCATCTTTTTTCTTACTATTACCTTCATTATAAAATTTAGCATCTATATATGCTTTAGTTAATTCATTTTTAATAGTAAATTCATTTACTAATAATTTATCTTCATCGTTTACTAAGTCAATAAATTCATTTAACTGTTCAGTTTTAACATACATTATTTTATCAATAATATTTTTGCTTTTTTTGCCTTTTCTCTTTTCTTGTAATTTTTCAAGTGTTATTTGTGTAAGTTGTTCAGGTTGATTTAATAATTCTTTTTCAATACGTTTTCTTTCTTTCTCTTCTTCAATAGCTTTAAGTTTTGCTTCTTTTTCTGCTTTTTTAGCTTCTATTTTAGCCTCTTCTTCAGCTATTATTTTTTCATTTTCTTCAGTTTCTAATTTTTCTTGTTCTAATTTATCAGTATCTATTGTTAATATATCATCATCTAATTCTACAAATTCTTCGTCTTTTGATTCTATATTATTTTCAATTTCTTCGATTAAATCTTTCTTTGTTTCAGGTTCTTCAATAACCTTTTCTTTTTCAAGTTCTTCTTCTTTAATAACCTTTACATAATTATCATCAAAGCTTGTATCCATTTCTTCTTCATTTTTTGATTCAACAACTTCTTCTGTTTCTTTTTCTTCTTCCATCCTTTTATTTATAAAATCATTAATATCAATATTATTTGGGTCCTCATCAATTAATTTAATATTATTTTCTATTTTTTCTAATGTATTAATTTCTTTTACATTTTCTATTGAATCGGTATTGTCATTTTCTTCTTCTACTAATTCTCTTATATCCGTATTTTTCTTTTTGTACATCATATTAATTACTAATAATGTAATAATTAAAACAAATAATACTTCCTTATTAAATAATGTTTTTCTAATAATACCAAAGCCAGGTAATACTTTTACTACTTTACCAATAATTTGAGATTGATCTATTGGCTCATCTTTTGAATTATTAGCATCACCTTTAGTTATGTAAGTACCATTATATTTTTCAATAACACGATGCGTAATAAATTCATTATCCTCTTTAAAGGTAACTACATCATCTAATTTAATTTTATCTGTTTTTTTAACTATTATCCAGTCATTACTATTTATATACTCTGCCATACTGTTTGTTTGAACTTCAAATACAGAATATCCAAAGAAATTAGAACAATCATTCTTAAATATTCTTATTTGAATTGTATTATATACTGATACTACTAAAACTATACTGAAAAGACCAATTAATATATTTAGTGCATAATTAATGATTTTTTCTTTTTTGTTCATTTTATTATCTTTCATATCATTATCAACCATATCTTTCTACACTTCTCTACTATATATAATTTTACCATATTATACATATATTTACAACCAAAAAAAAATCCAATTTCTTGGATTTTTATACGTCGTCTGACATTATTTTTTCAAATTCTTCGTCTAATTTATCAAAGTCAATATCAATATTATTTTCTTCTTCTTTTTCAACTTTTTTAGGTTTATCTTCAGCTTTTTCTTCTTTCTCTATTTTTTTAGGTTTTTCATCCTTATTAGGTTTTTCTTTAGCCACTTCTTCTTTTTCAACTTTTTTAGATTCTTTTTTATTTAATTCTTCTTCTTCGTCAAGTGCACCATATTTAATTTCGATAATTAATGCATAAACTTGTGAAATAAAGATAAAGAAAATTGGAAGTACTACTATAAATAAGAATCCCCATTTATTTAAAATAATAGAAAGAACTTTACCTAAATCAGGAATAACTTTAGTGCTTTTTCCTACAACGAAGTCCATTGAATAATATTCACCATTTTGATATGAAATTGCATTCTCTTCAGGGAAAGTTTCATCAATTAATCCTACAGTAATACTAACAGAACCATCAGATTCAAGTTTATATGAGAATATTTCATCACCCGAAGCTATTTGTGAAAGTTTTTTGTTTTCAACAACAACTAAATCACCTTTTTTATAATTATCAGAAGAAATATCATCTTTTATAATTAAAAATGAATGATTGCTTATTTCTGCAACACCGAATTTATTATAATTTAATACATAAACTGTCATTACTATAGCAAATGCAAAAAATATAAAACCTAAAACCCCAAGAATTAAACTTTTTATAAACTTTAGTACTTTCATCTTATCACCTATTCTAATAATAACATAATTGTTTTTTAATATCAAACATTAGTTACAATTATTACTTTCCTCTACTGTAAAGTATGATTCATCATATAACTCGTCAAATTTAGTTTTATAGAATTTTATTTTATAGTCATTATTTCTTTCTAACTGTAATGATACTTTATTTACATAACCATTAGCATCTTCTTCATACTTTTTAATATCTAATTTGTCTGTATCAATTCTAAATTTAGTAGAATTAAATTTAATGTCAACACATTTACTTGTTTGATATAAATTTTTAATTGTTAAAATATCATAATTAGTAAAACTTTCATAAGATTTTACTAATTTTTCTATTTCTTTTGTTCCTTTATGTAATGTAAATGTACCGGTTATTGTTTTACTATAAGGTTCCTTAGTTTTTAAAGTAACGAGTACTACTACATCATCAATATTTTTATCAATTTCAAAATATAATTCTTTTGTAGCTTCTATTTTACTCCATGTATAACCATCAATTTCACATTTTGATTTATTATAATTACTTACATCGACATTATCATCAGTTTTATTAATACACATTTGATTACTTGATAAAGTACCACTAAAAGTATTAGTTCCTGTTCCATTCATTAAACATTTAGCACCATCACCTTGAAGTACTTCACATGAAACATCATATTTAATATCATAATCAGTTATTTTATCTAAACTAATTGAATTCTTAATATTAAACGTTGTCTTATTACCATCCCATGTAGTATTTACATTTTTAAATCCTTCGCTATCTAATGAATCACTACTAAAGAAAAATTCTTTAGATTGTAAATAGTAATTCCATGTAGAATTTGCTACATATTTAGCATATGTGTAGGCATAGTTTAATAAAACTATACCTACTAATATGCCACATAATATTAAAATGTTTTTCTTTTTTAATCTATATTTCATATTACTAACCTCCTATTTTTTGGCTACTTGTAATATCAATATTGATATAGTCTACTAGATTAGAATATTCAGTTCCGTTAAAAGAATTGGGAAATTCAACATCTAATTTATAATTATCAACTTGTTTATTAGAGTGTTCCATTGTCTTTGAATAGTTACATATTATTTCCTTTGTTAATTCATCTCTTGTATATGATTCATCACATGTTAATAATAAACTATCTCCCTTATCAGTAACACTATATAATTTAATTACTAAAGGTACTAAATGAAATGTCTTAATAGATAATTTATAATCGATTGTTACATCACTTATAATTGATTCTTTACTATTAGTAATTGAAAATGGATATGATTCATGAAATCCAGGTTTTAAATCTTTTAATGGAAGATCAATAGAATCTAGTTCATTAGTATTAAATATAAATTTTGCTATATTTTTATTATTAGCATTCATAGTAGTTTTAGAGTGAAAAAATGAATATGTTAATCCTGATGAAAATGTTATAACAATTAATACTGATAATGTAATTAATATTCTATATTTAGTTTTCATTTTTTCGCCCCTATCTAACTATAAAGTATTTTTCTACATTGCCAACAACATATGTATCATCATAAAGTGTAAATACTAATTTATATCCATTTATATCCATATTAGTAGTATTTATATTTATTGTAAATTCATTAGTATTTACATTATAAATACTATTTATAAATTCATCTAAATTATCACTAGTATAATCTTTTAATGGTATTAATGTATAATCTTGATTTGTAGCAGTTAATTCATTTTTTCGATATAATGAGACCCTTATTTTCGGATTATCAATTTTACTTACTTGATCAACATTATATTTCATTTTATATGTATTATTACGTTCTAATATTTTTAAATTATTTTTATCATCATTAACATTTAATTCATATTTATATTTGATTTTTTCTCTTGTTAATTTTGCATTTATAGTTATTTCATTATTGTTAACTAATTTATTAGATATATAATTAAACAACTTGAAATAATAATTACCAATTTTTAACGAATTATCATTTTCGTATGTAATTATTTGTAGACTATCATTAACATCTTTTATTCCATCTAATTTAATATGGAATATATTATCAATTCCAGCATGATATTCTTTATCTTTGTATTTTACAATAATATTATTTAAATTATCAGATGTTACAATTGAATCATTTTCATCAACTAATTTTATACCTAATTCCATTTCATCGTTTTCATAACTTGTATCTATAATATCTTGTGAGTATACAAGTTTACTATTTACTTGAATATTAGTTTGCGAATTACTATTTAATTCAATAGATGTTTCATTTTTATAATCGCTACTAATACTTAATAATGGATTATTTTCTCCACTGTATAAATTAAATGTGTTAATTGTATTATATAATGTAGGTCTAATAATATTTGAATTTGTATCTAATAATTCCATATAAATTTTTGAATCAAGATAATTTTTTGATATTGTTGCATCACTAAAATCCAATGTAATTGTGTAGTCTTCATCTACTTTACCTAAATCATAATAATTATCTTCCTTATATTTTATGTTTTTTGAAATAGATCCTACTTCATCAAATTCAGTAAATGGATAAGTTGCTTTGTTATTTTCTGCATATCCATAAATATCTTCAGAAGTTGAGATTTTATAAGTATATACTTTATTTTTAATAAAATCTATTAATGTAATTTTAGTTCCTATAGGAAGTAAGAAATTAGTTACTAAATTATGACTTAAATTATTAATTTCTTCTGATTCGTTATTATAACTTATATCAATACTTATTTGAGAATTTCTACTTATATTTGTTGTATCATAAGTACCTTTATTTGAACCGGCATATAACTTGGTAATTTCATATCCATCAAGTATTATCCTATCTGTGTTTGCATATGATATATTTCCACTATAATCACTAACTTTAACATAAATAATATATTTTCCTAATTGGTTTATTGAAATACCTTTATCATATTCTTTAAAATATGTACTTGGTAATTGATCTAAATCATTTTCTTTTAATACTTCATTAGTTATATAATATTCGATTGATTTTATTCCTGATATATCATCATTAGCACTTACCACTAAATCAAGTGTTTTATCTACATAAGTATTATTAATACTTTCTTTTAAATTTGTCCATTCAAATCCGTCAGTTGTAATACTTATTAATGGTTTAACATTATCAAGCGTCAATATATCTGAATTTATATAACTTACATTATCATATTGATCTGTTATTCTAGCATATATTACATATATTCCATTATCAGTAATTGTTTGTATTGTTTGATAAGGATTCCATTCAGAAATAGCTAATATTTCATCTTTTGTAAGAATTTTATTTGATACATAAAATTCAGCGCTTTTATAAGGATTATTATCATCAACATTAGTAATACTAAATGTAATATTATTTTTAAATCCTATTTTATCTAATTCATAACTTAAATTATTCCAAGAATATAATGATGAGTGAATAGTTGCTATAGCATTTTTAATATCGTCAAAAAATAATATTGGTAGTTCATTTTCTTCGTAAACCCATACATTATTTTCACTATCTTTAATATATTCACTATATTTTAAATATTCTTTAAAATAAGAATTTGTTTCGAGATTTGCTAAACTATTTTGTACAAATATACCTACATATTCGCCTGTATTAACTCCACTATTACCAAATACATAATAAGAATTATCTACATTCAAACTTGTATTTTCTATATTACCAACAGCATAGCCATCATTTCCAGTAGTAAATGAATATGATATGTTCATAGCACCTGTATTATTTGATAAATTAGCAACTATCCCACCAGTTAAAGTACCATTAATATCGTTTGTATTATATGAATTTGTTATATTCATTAAATTATTAGCATTTTCGATATTTCCTACTAAACCACCAGCAATATTATTAGATATAATATTTCCATTATTATATGAATTAGTTATATTTATACCTTTAATAGCAACACCTGTAATACCACCAGATATTGTTAAACTACTTACATTTGCCTTATTAATTGTATTAATAAATTTTGTGTTATTTGAAATACCTACTAAACCAGCATTTACTGAATATTCATATACTACGTTATATTTTAATTCACTTAATGTAATATTTGAAGTAGTATTTGAACTCATTGTTAAAGTAAAATTATCACTTATATAATTACCCATTTCAATAGAAAATACTCCAGGTTGAATAACATTATCATTTATTTTAACATTTAGATTTTCTGTATTATTATTATCAACTTCTAAAACACCTGTAAGTGTAGTTTTTGATATTATTGCTCCTTTAGTAGGAATATTATTTTGAATATTAATTGTTTTATTAGTTATATTATTTGTTACTTCAAAATTTTGATTTTGAATATTAGTTGATACTGTTTTATTATAAGCTTCACTATTACCTATAACATTACCTTCAACCATAATATTTTTTAAAGTAGCATTATTACTATTTGCGGCAATAATTCCTGATGTATCACCACCGTTAATTAATGCATTTTTAACATATAAATTATTTATTTCTCCTTCAAGACTATCAAATAGTCCATTATTACCTTTTTTATTCATATATAGTCCATGAATAGTATGTAATGTCCCGTTTAAAGTTCCTTTAAAATTTTTTAATGAATCTAATGTTTTAAATGAACCAGCAACAACACCATCTTTTGTTTTATATTCATTTGTATTTAAATCAACAACATATTCATTAGAATCTAATATATAAAATATACCTGCATCTGTTACATTAAATATTCCTGGATTTAAAATTATATCACTGCTTATTTCAAAATATGTATTAGCATAATCATTAGTACGTAGATTATATTCAAAAAAGGCTAATTCATTACCATTTGAAATTACATATGGATTAGACTTAGTTCCATCACCTTTTCTATATGATGAACTAACAGTTCCATCCCACGATGTAACGTTTACAATACTATTTCTATTTTTAAATCTTGCAAATGTTGGAAGAACAAAATTTATAAATACAATAGAAATAATTATAACAGCTATAATTTCTAATTTTTGAATATTTGATAACTTATTAACTAGTTTTTTAATTTCTTTCATATGTATTCTCCCTATCATATACTATATATAAATTATATCATAATTACTATAAAAAAAGAAACCTAATATTAAGCCTCTTCAATTAAATTTTCTTTTTTTAATACATTATACATTCTGACAATTATACTTATATCTTGTGCAGTAATATCACTTTCTTTAATACGTTTATCTCTTAATAATAATTCTACTCTACTTATTAAATCGCCAATAGTATCAAAATCTAATTCATCATTACTGATATTTAAATTATTAAGTCTATATTTTGTTACAATAATATTTTTAATATCATATTCTTTAAATACAGGAATTGTATTTATTAAATCATGTGTAGGATTAAGAACATATCTATCGAATTCTTTTTGTTTACTTTTTATAACATCATATGGTATTGGTTGATTAGCAATTCTTCTTAAAATATTCATTTGATATTGTTTAAATGAGTAGAATAATGTAAGTAGATCTTCAACAGTTATCGGATCCTCATAAAAGGATAACATTCTATTTGTAATGAAATTATGATCAAATTTATCATACAATTCTTCCATTTCTTTATTTATATCTAATGGTTCACTTTTTAATTTTTTAAGTATTTCTTCACGAGCACTTTTACCGTAATATGTAACACCCAATTTTTTGTAGTATTTCTTTAATTTTTTTTCTTTAGAAACAATTTCAGAATAAATAGATTTTAGTTCTTTAGAATTATCTTTCAAAGATTCTTCTTCAGTATAATCTTCTTTATAAAGGTCAATGAATTTTGATACTTCATAATATGATTTGTATTGTATTAAATCATTATGCAATTTATTTAAGTTGTTATATAATCTTTCTAATGCTTTATCATCATTATTATCAATTTTTACAATTTGAATATTTTCAAATATATCATTTTTGGCTTTTGAATTTTCAAGATAATTATTAATATCTATTTCTTTATTAATTGCTTTTTGAATAATTAAACTTATAGTTTCTTCATTTTTATGTTCTAATTCATCATATAATTCTTTTAGTTTTTTTAAGTTTGAATCAAAAGAATCAAAATGAGATTCTTTAGTATATTTTAAAATTATTTTTTCTGAATAAGTTGTTAATTGTTTTTTGTATTTATCAATTATTGATCTAAAATTTAAATAAATATTTTTAATAATCATAGAATCAACCCAATAACATTCTTCAAAAAATGGTTGTAATTTAGTAAACTCTTTACTAGTTTTTCTAAATTCAAGAAATTGTTTCATATATTTGTTAACATAGTAATTATAATAAAAGTTTTTTTCTGTTAATTTAACATTAGCACTTTCTAAAATTGTTATAAGTTTATCAATAGCAATATTAAGCTCTAAAAATGTATAATCTGAATAATGATATAAAACATAAAAATATTTATGCATATTTAATTTTTCAAAATATGTATTAATTGGATTATGATAATCTATATAACTTTTAGTTTTGTTTATTTGAATTTGAATATTTTTAATCTCTTCACTATTATCAACAACATGTAAGTTTGTCATTTTTTTATTATATTTCTTTTCTAAATGTTTTAATATAACATCTTTATATTTAAGATAGGTATTAGACAATTCATCTAAACGCTCATTAAAAATATATTTATCTTTTTTTAATCTTACAGGTAATGATGTAATTAATTCTTTTTTGGATTTAATATCTTCATCTAAAAATTCAATAAAACTATTATTCATATCTATTCTCCTTTATTATTCTAAAATGATTATAACATATTTTTTAACATAAAAAAACCTATATATCATAGGTTTTATTATAGGTTTATTTTTCAAAGTTTTCTTTTTTTAATATATTCTTAGCAGTAATTACAAATTGTATATCTTCTGCCTTTATAACACTTTCATCAAGTGTTTTACATCTTAATAATAAATTAACTTTTTGTAGAGTTTCAATAGCAGCACTACCCTTAATATCTTCAATAGTAATAGATATATTATTTAATCTATGTTTTGTAACTATATTTTTCTCTAATTCTTCATCCTTAAATAATTGTAAATTATTTATAAATTCATTATTTGGGTTTAAAGCGAATAAATCAAAATCTTCACATTTTGCTTTTAATTCTTCAAAAGTTATCTTTGGATAAATTTTATTCAAACACTCCATTTTATAAGAATTATATGTATAGAAAATATATAATACATCTTTAATTAATACTGGATTATTAATTAATCTTTTAATATTATATATATAATAATTAAATGTAAAATCATTATATATTGTATTTAAGTTTTCACAGCATTCCATTGACCTTCTATTAGCTTCTTTTATAAATGAATTATTTTTAATGTTAAATAATTTTTGAAGGAAGTATTTTTTTTTTATATTAATAATTTTCTTTTCTTGTTTGTAAATTTGAGAAACAAAGCTTTGTAACTTTTTTTGGGATACTGGAGTTTTATTTTCTACTACATTTTCACGATAAACATCTTTAAACATTTCCATTAAAGGTCTAAATTCATCATATTTTATATATAACTCTAAATCATTTTTTAATTTTAATAAATTAGTATAGAATTGATTAGTGTCAAATTCATCTTTTAATTTATTAAGAACTAAATAATTAAATGTTTCTTGTCTTGTTTTACTATTTTCTAAATAGTTCGCAATAACAATTTCACCTTTTTCTGCAAGATTATAAATATCTTTTACAGAATCATTTTTCTTTTTATAAATTTTATAAGCTTCTTTTAATTTTGATTTACAATCATCAAAATCATTTATATTATATGCACCTTTAATTCTATTTTGTTCTAACCTAATATATCTTTTGATTCTCCAAATGTGTTTTTCAGCAATAGATCTAATATTAATACCGATGTGATACATTAAATCAGGATTTTTCCAATAAAATTTTTCAAAAACAGGAACTAATTTGTAAAAATAATCACCACCTGTTTTTCTTAAAGATAAGAATTCACTCATAAAACTATTAACATAATAATTATAAAAAAAGTCATCTTTTGTTAATGTAATTCCTACTTTTTCAAATACTGTAATAACATTTTCGATTGTTTCCATTAGAAATTCATATGAGAATTGATTAAAGTTTTTTAAAATATAAAGATTAACATCTAATCCTAATTTTTCATATTCAATATTATCAGGATTTAATATAAACATATCTTTTTTTAGAAAATTAATTCTATTAAATAATTTATTATCTTGTTCTTCTTCTTCAATTTTAAAATTGTCAACTTTTTCTTTTAATTTGCTAAGTAAAACTTGTTTATATTCATTATATTCATTAGCATATTGTTCTAATGTTTCATTAAAAGATACTTTATTTCTTTTTGTTTTAAGTGGTAATTCTTTAAGAAAGTCCTTTTTATCTTGTATATCATTATTTAAAAAATCAATCATCTATTCTTTACCTTTTTCCTCAATTTCAATTTTATTATCTTTTAAGTAATCTAAAAATCCTTTAATCATATCGTAAGCTTTTAATAACTCTTCTTCTGTCATTTTAGAAATATCAAAATCTAATTTATTTTTTTCCTCACTCATATATATTCTCCTTTAATCATTATAATATTCATAACCAGCAATATCTTTAAAGAAATTAATTACAACTGCTAAGTTTAATCCTGAAGAAACAGTTTCCAAACTATCTACATCTTGTCCTTCAATCCAAACATAAACTCTAAATTTTGTAATACCATCAGGCAATTTAAAAATAGGATTATTAATATTAGTAATTGTATTTTGAATACCAAAGTATTCATTATCTAACTGAATACCTGTTTCTGCATGTCCGGTTACAATATTTAAATTTTCTCCTTCTTTTCTAATAGCATAAGTAGGATTTGCAATACCATTATATAGTGTTATACCATTTTCTACTGATCTTTCAATAGAACCTTCAGAATGTGCTGTTGCATTTGGTTCATAAATTACCATTTCACATTGATTATTGCATTGAATATTTTGAACAACTTCTCTAGGACTATTAATTGGAACAGTACCAATTTTTACCATTCCTATTCTCATAGAATTAAATGTACCATCATAATCAGATTGATTTAATCCATTAAAATAAACACCAGTTCCCGTATTAAAAAACAAATTGTCAGGCATTGGTGAACCACTTTTGTTTCTTAAAAATAAATCAAAAGCGACAAAATGATTATCTTTTCTAGGTTTATCTTCATTAAATTGGTGTGCTCTTATGAATTTAAAAATTTTATCATTTTCGTCTTTATATCGAGCAACTCTAGAATTACCAAATATTGTAAATTTACTAGAATTATTATCATGTATACCTAAAGTAGATACTGGAAGTAATCCACGTCTTGCCCATTGATTGCTATGATTAGGATATGTTTGTAACAACTCGTCCATAACAATTTCTTGTTTAGCAGATACTTTTTCAAAAAAATTAACACCATCAAATGAAATGGATAACCCACTATCATTATCTACTTTCATATTTAAAAAATTAACTCTTACATTTAGTGATGAAGATAACCAGGCATAAGAAGAAGCTATTAATAAAACACCTATTAAAAAAGCTACAATCAACATACTATTATATGAATTACCTATTTTTATATAGTATTTTAAGAAACCCTTTTTTTGTTTCATGATTACCTCTTTTCTAATAAATATAAGAAAGGAGTAACAAATGGTTACTCTCTTTTCTTACTTTATATAAAATTATTTAACCATTATCCAATAACTTCAGCTGGATGTTCTAAAACAGGTCCTTCATATTCTTCATCTTCAGAATCAAATCTTGCCTTAGTAAATCCAAAATTAACTTTTACTTGTCTACCACCAGCAGCCAAATCATAATTATCAATATCTTGTCCTTCAAGATAAATATAAATACGAAGTTTAGTTATACTATTAGGTGCTAGTGTAAATAAAGTTTGTCTATCAGTTCCTTTTTGAAGTTTCATACTATCAGTAAAATATGGGAAAGCTAATAATTTGTTAACAATTGATGTATCATAACTATTATATGCTTCACCGTCATATATATCGACACAATCGTCAGCAAGAATTTCTTTTGCAACAGCATAAGTTGGAATAGTAGTTCCATCTTCTATTTTTCTACATGAAGAACCTATTATATAAGAATCTCTTAAAGTATTATCTTCACCAACTCTAAGTAAACATGATTTATTGTACCATGCTATTGCAGATTCTAAATGCACTGTATCATTAGGTTCCCAAATAGAAGCTTGTCTACAAATACCTGTAACATAATTCTCAGTCCCTTTAAGACTATCATCTGAATTTGTACAACTAATTGCAGTAATAACACTAGGATCTTGATTAAATGCTGAAACACGACCAACATGACCAAAGGCAACTCTAACTGAATTTTCGATACCAGTACCTTCTACACCAAGTGAACCTAAAGTAACTGAAGAATCATATGTAAGATAAATAGCTTCCTCGTTTTTTGGATTTAACTCTTCAATATAATGAGTACCTGAGAAATTTTTTATAAATAAATCAAATGCAAGATATCCTCTTTGAATCTTTTCACCATGTAAAACTGGAGCTCCATAATTATTAACTCTACTTGCTATTAATTTATAACCTCCTGGTGTAGCAGACATACTCGCTTTTTCATATAATATCATTTTTGAAGAATTAGCATCCATTTCACCAATAGTTGATAATGGAACAATTCCTGTTTTAGGCCAATTATAAGGGTGTACAACTTTTCCATTTTCGTCATTAGGTAATTTATATGCTTTATCATATATATCATCTTTATTAAAGGAAATAGTTGAATCCCAGTTTTCACCATCTAATGAAAGAAGTAGAGAATCAGTAGAGGCTATATCAATTTCAAAGTCCTCTACTGTAACCTCTTGTAGCCCTATAAACCATGCATATGTAGAAGATATAAATGTTATTCCTGCAAGTATAGATGCAAAAACATAATATCTTATCTTCTCAGCATGTATTTTATCTTTCCATGTTTTCTTTTTTTGGCTAGTCATTAATATGTCCTCCTTTTATTAAATTGAACATATTTTACTAACGTGATGCTGTTGGATGAACTGCAGTTGGTAAATTATTATATAATTCACCTTCAGTAACGCCAACATCATCACTTGTAAATCTTTGTTTAGTAAATCCGAAATTTACTTGAATTTGTTGACCTGCTGATGCATAATCAAAGTTATCAATATCTTGTCCTTCAATATATACATATACTCTTACTTTTGTAATACTTGCAGGTGCTAAAGTCATGAATGTTGGACGAGAAACACCTTTTAAATTCTTTTCTGTATCAGTAAAGTAATCCACTGCTTTTAATGAACCATTAGTTATTGAAGTTTCATAACTATTGTAATCTCTTCCATCATAAACATCTACTTTATCTGTTGCATTAATTTCTTTAGCAATAGCATATGTATTATAGTAATTTCCATCAGTAACTGTATTACAAGTACCAGTATAAGAAGCATCTACTAAATCTGCAGCAGTTCTTTTCTTACATGATTTTGTATACCAATTAATTGCTGTAGC
Organism: Mycoplasmatota bacterium; assembly: GCA_022763805.1. Classification (GTDB taxonomy): domain Bacteria; phylum Bacillota_I; class Bacilli_A; order RF39; family UBA660; genus CAJGDV01. The sequence goes on from JALERC010000070.1 coordinate 25,917, forward strand.
AACATGTTTTGTATCATTAGGTTCCCAAATTTGAGCTTTACGACAAATTCCAGTTACATAACTTGTATCTTCTGCTGATCCTGCATCAGAACATGTAATACCAGTAATTTGAGAAGCAGTATTATTGAAAGCACTAACACGACCTATTTGTGCAAACGCAACTCTAACACTATTTTGAATACCTGAAGATGCAATACCAGAAGATCCAATCGAAACTTTTGAATCTGGTGTTAAATAAATAGCTTCTTCATTTGCTACGTTATTTTCAGTGAAATAAGCAGTACCTGAAAAGTTTTTAATAAACAAATCAAATGCCAAGAAACCATTTTGACCTTGAACACCTTCATAAGCACCACTTGTATTGGCAACTTTATTAGCGATTAATCTATAACCACCTGGAGTTGTAGTCATACTTGCTTTTTCATACATAACCATTCTTGATGAATTAGAATCCATATCACCAATAGATGACACAGGAACTAACCCATTAGATGGCCAATTAAATGATGTAGCAGAGTATGCTTTAGTTGTTAAATCATCCTTAGTAAATGTTAAAGATTCACTCCAATCTTGACCATTTAATGATAATTGCATACTATCAGCAGCAGCAATTTCTACTTGGAATGTTCCAACACTAACATCTTGTAAACCTGTAAACCATGCATAAGTTGAGACAGCTAAAATGATGGCTGATAAGCCACAAAGAGAAGTAAGATTTCTAATTCTTCTCTTGTGACTCATTGCCCTTTTTCTTTTTTCATCCATATATATAACTCCTTTTTGTTATATTGTTTTTTTATCTTCCAGCTGTTGGATGAACTGCAGTTGGTAAATTATCATATAATTCACCTTCAGTAACACCAACATCATCACTAGTAAATCTTTGTTTAGTGAATCCAAATCCTACTTTAATATATTTACCAACTGATGCATAATCGAAGTTATCTATGTCTTGTCCTTCTATATAAACATAAACTCTAACCTTAGTAATACTATTAGGTGCTAATGTCATAAATGATGGACGAGCAACACCTTTTAAATTCTTTTCTGAATCTGTAAATGTATCAACAGCTACTAAAGGTTTTAAAGAATCTCTATTAAATCCTGGATCAGTTTCTTTAATAGTATTATTTGAGTAACCATTATATTCAGGTCCATCATAAATATCTACTATATCTTTTTGTAAAGCAGAAGGATTAGGATTAATTGCTTTAGCAATAGAATATGTTGGAACTGCTCCAGTTACAGTTTCACAATTTGTATCTAGGAAATTTCCTGAAGAATTATCTCTTTTTCTACATGAAGTATTATACCAGTTTAAAGCAGTTGTAACGTGAGCAGTATCATTAGGTTCCCAAATTTGAGCATCTCTACAAATACCTGTTGCTCCTTCAGTACCACCAGCACATGTCATATCTGTAATGTTACTTTGTGTAGTTTCATTAGCACTAATACGTCCTACTTGTGCAAATGCAACACGTACAGAGTTTTCAATACCAGCATCTTGAACTCCACCTTCACCCACTGTAACTGCAGATTCTGGTGTTAAATAAATTGCTTCTTCAGAATCTATGTTATTAGGATCACTACTTGAAATATATTGAGTACCTGAGAAATTTTTGACAAATAAGTCAAATGCTAAATATCCTTTTTGTCTAGTTTCTTCGTCATAATTAATTTCATTAGCAAGTAATCTATAACCACCTGCTGAAGTAGTCATACTTTGTTTTTCAAATAATTTTAATTCAGATTTAGTAGTATTAAAAATACCAATTGTAGAAACAGGAACTAATCCATTAACTTCAATATCAGTTCCAGGTCTTTTGTATTTAGGCCAGTTAACATTTGTTCCTGCACTATATGCTTTACTCTTAAGATCTGCTTCATCAGTAAATGCTATTGTATCAGACCAATCTTGACCATTTAATGATAATTGTAAACTATCAGCAGCAGCAATTTCTACTTGGAATGGATTAACCTTTACTTCTTGTAATCCTGTAAACCATGCATATGTTGATGCAGCTAATACTATAGCACATATTGCGCATACAAACATTAA
>JALERC010000082.1 GCA_022763805.1 Mycoplasmatota bacterium
AAAAATAATAATTCAAAAAATAAAGATTCTTTTTTATTTTCTATTACTGAAAGAAATTTTTTTAATTCTTTTATAGTCCAGATATTTCTTTTTTCAGTAATAGAATCATTTTTAAATTTTCCACATTTTTGTGGAATGTTAAAATTGTAATTATAGTACATATTCGCAAAATTATAAAATCTTATCATTTCGTTATGCAAAATATTTTTATAACTAGACTTGTAATTTTTTGAATTAATATAATTTTGCCATTCTGTATAGATTTTTGGCGTTATATCTTCAATATTGTAATTTTTAAAAAAAGGTAATATATTATTTTTGAATCTCTGTTCTATTGTAAAAATGCTTGTTTCTTTACTCTTTAAAGAGTAATATTTTATCATATCATCATAAATTGTAATAAAATTCATATAATCAACCCCCGTCCGTGTATTATATGAATATTTTTTATATTGTCAAATCCACCTCCTAAAAAGATAATATCAAAAATAATTTGACAAGTAAATTTTTATTTGATATAACTAGGTTGTTAATAGTAATATCGTATCATCTATGTGAAACCACCTATTATTCTATATATTGCTATTAATCTTTTTGAGATAGTGTCGCGACACGCACTATCTCTTTTTTTATTAAAAAAGGAGGATTAAAATGGGAGAAGTAACAATCGCAAACGTATTTACTGAAGTTGCTTCAGTGGCTACTGGACTTGTTGATATTGGACTTTCTTTTGCTAGTACTATGTGGGGGAATCCACTAGGCAAAATTTCATTATTAACAGGTTTAGCTTTTTCTGGAATTGGAATTGCAAAAAGAATTTTTGGAAAATAAAAAAATGTTGGATTTTTTCCAACATTTTTTTGAAAGAGGAGTGATTATATGATTAATTTTTTGTTAGGTGTTTCTATTACAATAAATTTTTTACTTTTATTTTTTTCATATTTGTTATATAAATTTTTCTACAATAAAGAAGATAAAGAGTACAATAATTTTTTTGAATGTGATTTTAAGAGGGCAGATTATGAAAAAAAATAATAAATGTATTAAAATATTTGCATTGACTTTATTTTTTATGATATGTCTATCGGTTAATGCAAATGTAAAAGCAGAAACAAATTATTTTGATGAAAATAATGTGATGTATAGATTAATATTTGATGATACACAATTAAAAGAATTTGTTAAAAGAGATTTTGCTTTATACTATAATGCAAAAGATATGCAAAATAAAGATATAGCTAAGTTAACATCACAAAGTGGTAGTTATAATTATTCTATGGGATTCGCAAAAGAAAAAGAATTAAATATATTAATTTACGAAACAAGTGAAACTTGGCAACAAAGTAGAAATGAGAAATATATAGCAATAGTATTACCTGATTATTATGCAGGAACAGGAACATCAGCTACAATTCACGAAAATATAAAAGCAGTTAAAAATAATGATATAGGGTATTTATTTAAAGGTGATAGATATATCAAATTTATATCAAATATAGATTATCTTAATTTTAATAAAAACGAATATGATAGAGCAATATTAAATAATTATTTAGCAGATTATGGTGGAGATGTAATATTAATAATAGCAGTAGATAAAGAGGGGAATGTATCAAGAAAAAATAATTTATATGATAATGACAAAAATTTATATAATGAAATAGCGAACTCAACATCAAATTTAATATATTCAAGTGTAGATGTATACAATGATGAGGGAACTGAAATAATAAAACCAAAAGAAGATTTCGAAACTAGAAATATAACATATACATATGAAAAAGTAAAAAATAACGAACTTTATGATATTGAATTTTCTGTTAAAGGTTTAAAAAAAGGAGATAAAATATTTTTAGGTAATTATGACTCTGATAATGAGAAATATTTACAACAATTTAATATTATAAGTAATACAGAAAATCCTAACGCAAGATTTGTTTTTAATGATATATCTAAAAATGCAAGAATTGATATATTAATAAAAGATGAAAAAGACAATATTTTAATATCTGAATCAGTAAATATTGATATAGATATTTTTGAAGATTTAAAAAATGGTAATATAAACGATTTTTTTACTTATGTAAAAAATTTTATAAATAATAAAATAAATAAACCTATAAAAAATATTATGAATTCTTTTCAGTTATTATTTAATAGATTAGACGCAGATTTACAAATAGGAATAGTAATTATATTTCTAATAATGATAATTTTTGGTATATTTAGGTTTTTGATGAAAGGGTGATAATATGGAAAATTTAAAAGAAATATTTAATAATATATTAGACAATATTACAGGTATATTTGAATTTATAAATAATATTATTGAATTTATAAAAAATATTTTTAATTTATTACCTTCACCATTTAAAGAAATTTTAATTATATTTATACCAATTATAACAATAATTTTTATAATGAGATTAAAGAAAGGATTGTAATATGATTGATATTTTAAAAGGATTATTTAATGTATTTTCTGAAATAATAAATAAATTATTTAATTATGAAATCCCTTTCAGTGGAACAGAAAATATTAAATTGGGTTATATATTTTTTGGGTGGGTTATAATAGTTTTATTAATATGGAATATATTAAAACTTTTTAGTGTAAAAGGAGAGTGAAAAGAAAATGATGATTCATAATTTTTGGATTGAGATATTGCCACAATTTCAAAATTTTGAGATAGTATACTATATTCTAGACCTAATGACAGTAGCTTGGTGTTTTAAAATTTTGAATGTGTTTGTTGGGGGTTGGCGAAATTGGTAAATGTAATATCTAAATTAATATTTATTGATTCGTACGCGTTAGATAAATTACTTATAAAATTAGGTATAGTGGTAATTGAAAAAGATTTAAAATACTTTATAGCATTATTATTTTTAAATTTATATGTTGTTTTTATGATAGTAGAATTAACGCATTATACATTGAAATTTGTAAAGGAGATAATAAATGAATAATATAATATTTTTTGTAGGCATGATTATAGCTAGTATAATAGAATATAAGTTAATTAGATTAATAGATAAAAAAGAAAAATTAAAAATAGCTAGATGGGAAAATGATATAAAATATAAAATTGATAATAATATACCAATAGAAGAAAACAAAAAAAGAGGTAGAAAATTATATGATAGTATTAAAAATATTATTAGTAATATGTATAAATACATTAATAATAGAAAAAATAATGTGTAAAAAACCTAATGAATTTATAACAATATTTGCACCACCAGGCACAGGAAAATCAACATTAATAGCAGATTATGTTAGAAAAAATATTAATAATCTAGTTGAAGAACCGAAGAAAGTATATTGTAATAAAGAATTTTTTGGAGCATATAAATTTGATATTAGTGAGTTAGGGACTAGATTATTTGAAAATTGTATTTTAATAATTGAGGAGGGTGGTAGTGAAATATCAAATAGAGATTGGAAAAAAAACTTAAATAAAAAAGCTATGAAATTTTTAAAAGAGCATAGGCATTATAATGTAGATATAATTGTAATTACGCAAAATTATAATGATATAGATATAAAATTTAGAGATTTAACAACAAAATTGTTAATGTTAAGAAAATCTAAAATACCATTTTTTATCAAAATAATAGAGATTAAAAAGGTAATTGATATAACAGATAATTCAATAGTAGAACATTATAAAATCCAAAAATCAAAAACTAAAAGATTTTGTATGATTAAAAATTGGGCTTATTTTGATTCGTGGGTTAAAGAGGATTATTCTGAGTTGATAAAAAAACAAGATGAAAAATATTATAAATATATAGGGCAATAAATTTGTATAATATAAATAATAAAAGTTTATAATATATATATTTTATATATATTATAAATTTTTTATTTTATTTTTAATTTTTTTTAATTATTTTTAAAAATTTTAATATATTTAAAATTTTATTGTTTTTATTATAAAAATTATGATTGAAAGGCAAAAAAAAAGCTAAAAAAGCTCTTTTTTTTATAGTATTATATACTAATATTAATTAGTATAATAAAATATATAATAAATTATTTAATAAATTATTTAATAATATATATATAATAATAAAGATAAGGGGTGCACTAAAGTGCACTTTTTACTGCACTTAAGTGCACTTTTCACTGCATTTAAGTGCACTTTTCACTGCACTAAAGTGCACTATAAGTCGTCAAAAAAATTTGTATCTTTTATTTTAATAATTCTTTTATTTTCAAAATGTGTGATAGTGATATAATCATCATTTTCTAATTTTTTTAGGATTTTAAAGATTTGTCGGTCTTTAATGTTTAAAATTTCACTAAAATAATAATTATTAGCTATACACCCGTCATATTTAGCATTATATAAATTATCTATAAGAGAAATAAAAATTTTTTCTGTATTTGATAAATTTTTATCTAATAAATAAATTCTGTTAATTCTGATATATTCAGATACATTTATTCTAATCATTTTTAAAAACCTTTCTAAAACTATTTTTAAGCCGTTTTTAGACACTTTAAAAGATTTTTGGTATAATTCCCCTTTATTCGCCCCATTTAAAAAATTACAGAACTAAGGTTCTGTTTTTTTATTTATAAATGTGAGTGATTGAACATCAATTATAGGTAGATCTTCTTTATTTAAATATCCTATTCTAACATTTGGTTTACTATATATTCCGTGATAATCACTACCACCACTTGTATATAAATTGTATTTATTTGCTATATGTAAGTATCTTTCACTATCTTCATTGTAGTGCATTGAATTATAAATTTCTATACCATCAATTCCAATTTCTATTAAATCTTCTATAATTTCGTCGATTAAAATATTGTACTTTTTTTCAATTTTTTTAGGATGAGCTAATATTACTATCCCACCAGCCGAATGAATTGCTGAAATAATATCTCTAGCATCCATTCTATAATAAATATCTGTATGTAAATAATTCAAATATTTTAAAAAAGCATCATTCATATTGTCAACATATTTATGCTTAATAAGTAATTTACCAATATGTGGTCTACCTAATGTATTACATTTGCTAACAATATCATCAATTTCTTCTTGCTCAAATGAAATATTAAATTTTTTATTTAAATCATCTAACAAGCCATATAATCTTAGTTTTCTTAACTCTTTAATTTTATCACACAGTAATTTAACTTTACTTAAATCTCCATCTAAATAATATCCCAAGATATGCATATTATACTTTTTAAATCTACCACTAAATTCTATACCCGTTATATAATTTAATTTCTTATCTTTTAATTGTTCGATAGAATCAATATTGTCATGATCAGTTATAGCAAAATATTCAATATTATTTTCAGTTATTTTTTTTATAATTTCATCTATATTATAATCACCATCTGAATTACTGGTATGTATATGAAAATCAAAATTTTGTATCATTGTATCACCCAATAATATTTTATCATAAAATTATTGTATATTTCTATTTATTATGATACTATATAAATGCAATTTTTTTGCATTTAGGAGGAATATACATGGTTGATATTATATTAGACACATTAATAGATGGTATTAAATTATTACCTTTTCTATTTATTGTATTTTTTGTATTAGAATATATTGAACATAAGGTATCTATAAAAAATAAAAAAATAATTGAAAAGTCAGGTAATTATGGTCCTTTTATAGGTGCTATATTAGGAATGTTTCCACAATGTGGTTTTTCAGTAGCTGCAACAAATTTATTTTCAGCAAGAGTTATAACTTTTGGTACACTTATTGCAATTTACTTATCAACATCAGATGAAATGTTACCTATTTTATTATCTAACGGTTTACCTTTAACTTTTATACTAAAAATTATTCTTATAAAAGTTATAATAGGTATGATAGCAGGATTTATTATTGATTACTTATTAAAAAATAAGATTTCTTTAAAATCAATACATGATATATGTGAAGAAGAACATTGTGATTGTAAACATAGTTTGATAAAATCAACTATAAAACATACATTAAATATATTCTCGTTCATAATAATAACTTCATTTATATTAAATACATTAATATTTTTAATAGGTGAAGATAATTTGAGTAAATTATTGTTAAAAGGTAATATTTTCGCACCTTTACTAGCTAGTTTAATTGGTTTAATACCAAATTGTGCATCTAGCATTCTATTATCCGAATTATATTTAAGTAGCACTATTTCATTTGGATCAATGATGGCTGGTTTATTAACCGGAAGTGGAGTAGCTTTATTAGTATTATTTAAAACTAATAAAAATGTAAAAGAAAATATATTTATTTTAGGTTCTATATATTTTATTGGTTCAATAGTTGGTTTGATAATTAATTTATGGTAGAAGAAGTTTTTAAAAAAAATAATATTAAACTTACTAAACAAAGAAAAGAAGTTTATGAATTATTAAAAGAACCTCAAACAGTAAAAGATATTATAAATAAAAAAATAAATATTAATCCATCAACTATTTATAGAATAATAGAAATATTTTTAAAAACCAATTTAATTGAAGAAGAATTATTTGATAATCAAATATATTATAAAATTAAAAATGATGAGCATGTACATTATATAAAATGCATAAAATGTCATAAAAAAGAAAAATTAAATTTGTGTCCTATAAAAAAAATAAAAGGATTTGAAATTATAGATCACAAAATAGAATTAAATGGAATATGTGAAAAATGCAAAAAAAGTAAGAATTAGTTCTTACTTTTTTAATACTCCACCTATTTCAACTTCACTACTTGAACAATTCTCTAGAAGGATACTTATATTTTCATCTTTTCTAGCATCATCTACTATAGTATCACCTATTTTAAGTTCTTTGACATTGAATGTTTTAAAACCATTATAAGTTAAAGTATCACCAGTTTTAATATTTCCTGCTTGTATAATTCCAGATACATATATTCCATTTTCATTATTCTCTATATTTTCAATAGAAAGCATAAACTCTCCTTTAGGAAATCCGTGTTCTATTAATTCATCTTGTTTATCATTAAATTGTCTATTTCTAAGTAGTTCAGCTGTTGATGGTTTATGTTCCTTCTTTCTAAAAAAATCAAATATTCCCATTCTATCACCTAATATAATTATATCATATTCAATTTTTTTTTAAAATAAAAATATGTTATAATACAATCGGTGATTTTAGTGGAAAAGATTATACTTATTACAGGTGGCACATCAGGTTTAGGGTATGCTACTGTTAAAAAATTAGAAAACTGTAAAATAATACTTACTTATAATAATAATGCTTTAAAAGCAGAATCTATGAAATCGGAAAATATAGATGTTTTTAAATGTGATATGACAAGTGAAAATGATATTAAAAATTTATATAATTATGTAGTTGAAAAATACGGGTATATTGATGTTTTGATTAATAATGCCGCAATAGCAATTGATACATTATACGAAGATAAAACAAAAGAAAATTTTATAAAAACATTAGATACAAACTTAATAGGACCATTTTTATTAAGTAGATATTTTGGTGATTTAATGTATCAAAGAAAATCAGGAAAGATAATTAATATTTCTTCTACAAATGGAATTGATACAAATTATCCAATGAGTTTAGATTATGATGCTTCTAAAGCAGGTCTTATTTCATTAACAAGAAATTTAGCTTTACAATATGCACCATATGTTCTTGTTAATGCAATAGCACCAGGATGGATAAATACTGAAATGAATAAAAATTTAGATAATGATTTTATTGATAATGAAACAAAAAAAATATTATTAAATAGATTTGCTGAACCAGAAGAAATTGCTAATGTTATAAAATTTTTAGTTAGTGATGATGCTAGTTATATAAATAATACTGTTATTAGAATTGATGGGGGGTCATACTAATGATAATAAGTGAAGAAGTTAGAAATTTTGTAAATAGTTGTGAAAATGAATTAACTGAAGAATTTAAGAAAATAGATGCATTATGTGATAAAAATAGTATGAATGTTTTAAATGCATTTCATAATAATAAAATAAGTGAAGCACATTTTAACTCAACAACAGGATATGGTTATGGAGATATAGGTAGAGAAGCTATCGAAAATGTATTTGCTGAAGTTTTAGGGGCTGAAGATTCTTTAGTAAGAAACCAATTAATTTCTGGTTCACATGCACTTAATGTGTGCCTATTCGCTCTTTTAAGACCAAATGATACTATGTTATCTATAAGCGGATTACCATATGATACATTACATGAAGTAATTGGTATAAAAGAAAATAATAGTTCTTTAAAATCTTTTGGAATTAATTATGAACAAATAGATTTAGTTAATGATGATTTTGATTATAAAACTATAAAAGAAAAAATAAGTAATAAAAAATACAAATTAATAGAAATACAAAGATCTAAAGGATATTCTACAAGAAAAAGTTTAAGCTTAGAAAAATTAGAAAAAGTAATAAAAATAATTAAAGAAATAGATAAAGATGTAATAGTAATGGTTGATAATTGTTATTGTGAATTTGTAACTGAGAAATCTCCATTACATGTTGGAGCGGATATAATTGTTGGTTCTTTAATCAAAAATTTAGGTGGTGGAATAGCACCTAATGGGGCTTATATTGCTGGTCGTAAAGATTTAGTAGAACTTGCTTCAGAAAGATTAACTTTACCTGGTGAAGGTAAAGAAGTTGGGCCTACATTAGGAATAAATAGAAGTTTACTACAAGGATTATTTTTTGCACCAAGTGTTGTTGCAAGTAGTTTGAAAACAGCTGTACTAACAAGTAAAGTTCTTGAAAAATTAGGTTATGATGTAGAACCTAGATATAATGAAGAACGTGTAGATATAGTTCAAAATATTATATTTAAAGATCCTAAATTATTAGTAAAATATTGCCAAGCAATACAAGCTGCTGCACCAATAGATGCATTCGCATTACCACTTCCAAGTGATATGCCAGGTTATGATGATCAAATTATTATGGCATCAGGTTCATTTACTCAAGGATCTAGTATTGAACTTTCATGCGATGGACCTATGAGAGAACCATTCATTGCATATCAACAAGGTGGATTAACATATAATTATGGTAAAATAGCTGTTATGTATGCCTGTGAATATTTAAAAATTAAGGTGTAATTATGTTTGGTGGTATAGAATTATTTGAAGATAATTTTCCTAATAAAAAATTAATTCAATTAATTAAAGAATTTAAATTATTAAATACTGATGAAGTGTATAATAATTTAATATCAGAAATGGAAAATAGTGTCTTTTTAATGCCTTTACTTTCTACAAATAATAACATTTCAGGATTTGCACTTATAGAATATAATAATAAAAAATATGCATGTATGTTTTCAAATATGGATGAATTTTCTAAATGGTACAAAGATTATGAACTAAATTTTATGTTTTATTCTATTAAAGAAATCAGTAAAATTATTCTTAGCAAGGAAAATGATATTATTGATGGTTTTATAATTGATCCTTATGGTATTAATATGGTTTTTGATAGAGAATTAATTGAAAAAAGGAATATTTAAATAAATTTATCATATAATATTTTGGAGGGATATATACGATAAATCTGAAAAAATATTTTAATGATGATGATTTAAAAAAATATTATGATATTGATGATTCAATAAATGAAAATGAAAACAAGTAAAGTTTTCATTTTTTAATGATATAATTAAAATGGTGATAATAATGAAAAAAATTATAATTTATATTATAAATATATTTATTCTTATTTTATTTTTGATATTAACTGTATCTCTTACAATTAAAGATATTACGATAGATACTGCATATAAAACTACAATATCATCAAATATAAAAGAAAATATAAAAAAAGAGTATCCAGAAATAGAACAAATTGAAGATGAAGAAATTAAAAATATTATTAGTAAATATATTGATGTAATTGCTAGGGATGAAGATATAACAATTACTAATGAAGTAGAAAAAATATTAAATAAATATAATATCAGTGAAGAACAAAAAGAGAAAATTATTAGTAAAGTAAATGAAAAAAATGATGAAATAATTGAAACTGTAAAAAAAGAATATGTACCAAGTGAACGTGATAAATTTATGTTATCTGTTTATAACTTTTTAGATTCAAACATACTTAGAGTTATTATAATTATTTTAATATTTTTATTCTTTATTTTGATCGTTTCATTACAAGAATCATTATATAAATGGATGAAAGAAATAGGTTCTGATTTAATTATTGTTGGTTTATCAATTATATTTATTTTACCTAATATAATTACAAACATTAATAATACATCATTAGATATTTCATCAATAATTGATTTAGGAAAATTATATTTTATGATTGGGATTGTTTTAATAATAATATTTTTAATTATTTATTATAATAAAAAAAGAAAATTAGCACTCTCTATTGACAACTGCTAATTATAGTGGTATAACTTTAATAGTTGACATTATCAACAATAAAGGAGAGAGAAAAAATGAAGAAAAAACAATTTAAATCTGAATCAGTAAGATTACTTGATTTAATGATTAACTCAATTTATACTAATAAAGACATATTTTTAAGAGAACTTATTTCAAATAGTAGTGATGCTATTGATAAATTATATTATAGATCACTTACAGATAAAGAATTAAAAGTTAATACAAACGATTTAAAAATTGAAATAATTCCAGATCATGAAAACAGAACATTAACTATTATTGATAATGGTATTGGTATGACTCAAGATGAACTTGAAAATAATTTAGGTACCATTGCAAAAAGTGGTTCATTGTCATTTAAAGAAGAAAATAAAGATCAAAATGATGTTAACATAATTGGTCAATTTGGTGTTGGTTTTTACTCATCATTCATGGTGTCAAAAGAAGTAAAAGTGTACAGTAAACATGTAGATAGTCAAAAAGCATACTTATGGGATTCATGTGGTACTGATGGATATACTATTGAAGAAACAGATGTAGACTTTGAAAATGGTACAAAAATAGTAATATATTTGAAAGATAATAACGAAGATGTACAATATGATGAATATTTAGACGAATATAAAATTAGAGAATTAGTAAAGAAATATTCAGATTATATTAAATATCCAATTCAAATGGAAGTTATGAATAATGTTAAAAAAGAAAATAGCGATGAATATGAAGAGGTTAAAGAAATAGATACTTTAAATAGTATGAAACCACTATGGAATAAAGAAAAATCAGAAATTACAGATGAAGAATATAATAATTTTTATTCTGATAAATTTTATGATTATCAAAAACCAATGAAAACTATACATTTTTCTGTAGAAGGATTATGCAGTTATAAAAGTATTCTTTTCATACCTAGTCATACACCATACGATTTTTACACAAAAGAATATAAAAAAGGATTACAATTATATTCTAATGGTGTACTAATAATGGATAAATGTGAAGAATTATTACCTGACTATTTTGCTTTTGTAAGAGGTGTTGTAGATACAGAAGATTTATCATTAAATATTTCTAGAGAGATGTTACAACAAGATAAAAAGTTAAAACAAATTGCAAAAAGTATCGAAAAAAAATTAATAAATGAATTCAAAAATATGATGGAAACAGATTTTGAAAAATATAAAGAATTATTTAAAAATTTCGGTCCATCACTTAAATTCGGTACATATAACAATTATGGAATTGATAAAGATAAATTAAAAGATTTACTAATTTTTTACTCAAAACAAGATGAAGATTTTGTTACATTAAAAAAATATGTTGAAAACTTAAAAGATGATCAAAAATCTATTTATTATGTTTGTGGAGAAAGTGTTGAAAAAATTAATCATTTACCTTTAGTAGAAAAAGTACAAGAAAAAGGATATAATTTATTATACTTAACTGATGCAATTGATGAATTTGTTTTCCAAATTCTTAATAAATATGATGATCATGAATTCATCAATATAGCAAGTGAAAAATTTGATTTAAATACTGAAGAAGAAAAAGAAGAAATTAATAAAATTAATAAAGATAATAAAAAATTACTAGATATTATGAAAGATTGTTTAAAAGACAAAGTAAGTAATGTTAAATTTACTAATTCTTTAAAAACACATCCAGTATGTTTAACAACAGAAGGTCAAGTTTCATTAGAAATGGAAAAAGTGTTAAATGCTATGCCTACTGATGATAAAGTTAAAGCTAATGTTGTATTAGAAATTAATGAAAACCATAAAATAGCTGATAAAATCAAAAAATTATATGATACTGATAAAGAAGAATTAGAAAAGTATACAAAAATATTATATTCACAAGCTAGACTTATAGAAGGTTTAGAAATTGATAATCCAACTGAAATAACAAATTTAATTTGTGAAATAATTTCAGAAAAGTAGTAGAAATACTACTTTTTTTAATATATAATTTATATAGGTTATTATATTAACTTACAAAAAAATTACTTTTAGTGAGGTGGACAATGAAAAAATATTTAATATTGATTATAACAATTATCGCACTTTTTATTATTAACATGTTTATAAATGACAAGAAAAATGTCGAAATAATTTATAAAGTACAAACAAATGACAATCATTGTCATAAAGCAAATATTACCTTTGATAAATTTTATTATGTATTATCAATGGATAAAACATGTAAAAGTGAAGACTTATTTACTTCATTTACATTATCTGAGAAAAAAATGAATAATTTATTAAATAGTTTATCTAATGTTAATAAAATGAAAGTATCAAATAATGAAAAAGACAAATATTATATATATATTAAAGTTAAATATAATAAATTTAAAGTAGTAGAAAAAGAAGGATATGTAGATAAAGATAATAAAATTTATAAAGTTCTTAAAAAAAATATAAAAGAAATAGGTTTTTAGATGTTTGAAGAATTTAAAAAAAAGACAAGTAATATTATTAATAAAACAAGTGATATTATTTATAAAAAAACAAAAGAGACTATTAATGCGTATCAAGAATATCATGATAGAGAAAGAGAAAAACTACCTGAACATATTATATTTAAAATAGATAATAACATTAGAAAATCTTCTATTACAACCGCTTTAAAAGGAGAACTTGTAAATGGTCGAGTATCAATTTATGAATCTAAATTAAGTGGTTTTCCGTATTTACCTAGTGATATGGAAATGCCTAAGGATAAAGATGGTAATGAGATGCGATTATTAGTACAAATTAATTGTGAAGATTTAAAAGATATTCCTTATTTTCCTCATAAAGGTATGTTACAAATATATTTGTCACGTAATAGTGTATATGGTTTAAATAAGGATAATCATTATGATCAAGATTGGTTTAAAGTAATTTATCATGATACTATAGATAAAAATATCAAAGAAAAAGACGTTATGAAGAAAACTTTATTAAACGAATTAGAAGATTTTCCATTAAGACATGAATGTTTAATTTATTTTACACCTTTTGAAGATTATATAAATTCAAGAGATTTTAGATATTTAAATATGTTTAGAGAGTATGTTAATAAAGAATCTTTAAATTATAAAAATTTTACTAATGAAGAAATTTATAATATGGTTAGTTCTAATGATAGATACAATACGCAAATAGGTGGATTTCCTAATTTTATTTATAATGACCCAAGAACTATTAATGATAAATGTGATATTTTGTTATTTCAATTATTAACTGATGGAAAAAATGTAGTATTAAAAAATAAAGGTATTATTAATTTCTTTATTTCTTATGATGATTTAATAAACAAGAAATTTGATAAAGTATTTTATACTTGGGATGCTAAATAAAAGAGAGAATTTTAATAAATTCCCTCTTTTTCTAATTCTTTAAAAACCTTACCAATTTTATCATTTATAACTAATGTAGCCATATTATCTATGTATGTATTTTGTTTGTTAATAACAACTAGATATTTACCATTAAAATATCTTACTAAATTGCTAGCAGGATATACAGTTAAAGATGTTCCTCCGATAATAAGCATATCTGCATTAGAAATTAAATTAATAGAATTTGATAAAACATTATCATCTAGTGGTTCTTCATATAAAACTACATCTGGTTTTATAATACCACCACAATCACAAATATATTTACCATTAAATATATCTTTTGCATCAATTTTTTTATTACATTTAGTACAATGATTTTTATATATACTACCATGTAATTCATATACATTTTTTGATCCAGCTTTTTGATGTAATCCATCAATATTTTGTGTTATGATACCGGTTAATTTCCCTGATTTTTCGAGTTTTGCCAAATATTTATGACAATCATTAGGTAATGCATCTAAACAATTCATTTTATCAATATAAAATTTATAAAATTCTTCTAAATTATTTATAAAAAAATGATGTGATAAAATTTCTTCTGGAGGGTAATCATATTTTATATTATATAAACCATCAACACTTCTAAAATCTTTTATTCCACTTTCTGTACTTACACCAGCACCACCAAAAAAAACGATTTTATTACATTCTTTAATCATATTTTTTAAATCCATAAAATCACCAAATATATTATAACATATTAATATCTTAAATTTTGTGATATACTTATAATAGGTGAGAGTATGAAAAAGTTTAAAATAGAAAATATGCATGAATTATATGATGAAAGAATTTTAAAAAGAGGTTATGAATATTATAACGAAGGTAGAGTTAAAAGTGCTAGTTGTTATAATGACAATACTAGATTAATAAAATTTAAAATTCAAGGAACAGAAGTATATACATCATATATACTATTAGATAAATCTGAAAAAAATGTTTTAAAAATGAAATGTAACTGTCCTTATCATAATAATTGTAAGCATACTGCAGCAGCACTATATTATTTAAAAGATGGGAAAGATATTACTATTAAAGTTAATGAAAAAAAGAAAAATCAGTTTCAAAATGATTTAGACATTGGACTAGTTTTCGTATTAGACAGACATACTATTACATCTATAGACGGCTTCTTTGATTTATTAGATAGAAAAGTTTACGAAATAGAAGAAGATTTATATAAAAGAAAAACTAAAGTAGCTGCGGATAATCTATTTTATTTACTAGAAAAATTAGATTTAGTTAATAGATCTAATCCAACATTTTGTTTTGATTATGATAATGATGTATATATTACAGATAATTATGATTTAAATAATATTGAAGAAATAATTCAAAATTGTATATATGAAATATTTTTAGAGGATGATAAATTACTTGAAAAAAAATTAGTAAAATATATTAAGAAAAGATCTATTTGGAAACATGATATTTCATTTTTCTTAGATGTTATACAAGATAAAGCTACTAAGGAAGACCAATTATTACTTCTTGATATGATTGCTAATATTAAAAATGTTAATATTAAGAATTATACTAGAAATTATTTGAATTATTTAGAAGCTAAAATAAATCTTATAGTACTTAATAATAAAGACTATTTAAAAATTGCTAAAAGATATGTTACACATAATTCTTTTATAAGAGATTTATTAATTGATTATTATATAGATAATGAAATGGAAGAAGAAGCTATTAAGTTATTAAAGAAAGATTTAAATATTATAAGTTATAATAAATTATTAGAAATATATTCTAATGATATAAAAAATTATAACAATACATTATTAGAAATGTATAAAAAATTCCCTTCTATTTCATTATATGAAGAAATTGTTGAAAGAAAAATAAAAGTAAACAAAAACAGTCTATTAAAAGAATTACTTCACGATAATTTGAATTATGGTGAAATAGAATTCTTTATAAAAAATGGTTTTGAAGATTATATGTTTGATTATTTAAAATATAATATTAATGATTTATTAAGATTTAGTAACTTACTAAAAGAAAAATACAACGAAGAATTAAAGGAAATTATAATAGATAAAATTGATGATTTAATGCCTACCATAAGGTTTAAGAATACATATGATGAAGTAATAAGATTACTATTTAAATTAAGTGAATTACATAATGGAAAAAAAGAATGCAAAAAAATTGTTAATAATATTAAAAAATCACAACCTAACAATATTACATTATTAAGAGAATTATTATATTTTCAAAAAACTGCTTATTGACATTATAAAAAATAATGTTATAATACATATATAACTTTTATCAAGAGTGAGGGAGAGAATTAGCTCTATGATCTCACACCAACCTGCTAAAGTAAGGTGGTAAAGCTAATATCGATAAGAAAGATGTTAAAATTATGCGCGCAAAACTC
>JALERC010000001.1 GCA_022763805.1 Mycoplasmatota bacterium
AATTACTATGACTTCTATTCGTAAGTTTCAAAACTCTACTATGGAAGATAAAAACTCTAAAAAGTTTAAATTCTATATAGAACAAAAACCTTATGGATCTAAGTCTAAAGATAGTTTAATACCTATACTTTCATCTAGTGAAAATACATATAAATCTATTACTAGTGTTTTCTCAGAAAAAATGGCAATATTTGATGATGTCAATGTTGCTAATGTTACTAGTAAATCAGATTTTGATTTTGATATTTTAGGTAAAGAAAAATCAGCTATCTTTTGTATCATTCCAGATGAAGATAAAATTTATTATTCTTTAGTTACTATTATATTAGGTTTACTTTATAAAGAATTAGTAAAACTTGCTAACTCTACTGATAGTAAAAAAGTTCCAGTAGAAATTGATTGGATTTGTGATGAATTTAGTAATTGCCCACCATTAATTGAACCAAGCATAGAGTCCATAATTAGTGTGGCTCGTTCCAGAGGCTTACGATATCATCTTTTTATTCAAAGTTTAAGTCAGTTGGATAATGTATATGGTAAAGAAGTAGCACAAATAATACTTGATAACTCTGGACTTGCTTATCTAAAAACTAATACGATGGATACTGCAGAGGCTATCAGTAAAAGACTTGGTAAGAAAACTATTGAGGCTAGTTCAATAAGTCAATCTGTTAGTTTAATGAATTCTAATGGTAATAAATCTACTTCTTTAATTGCTCGTGATTTACTAACACCAGATGAAGTTAAGAATCTACATTATAAAACAATTATATTTCCAAATATAGGTTATCCAATATTTAGGGACACAGTCATCTATAAAAAATTGTCTTGTTATTCTAAAGGTGAATTACCTAGAGAAATTACACCTTTAAAAGATTTAAGCAATACTTATTTTGTAGTTGAAAATATAGAATCTAAATATGATAGATTAACTAGAAATAGAAATAATAAAAGTATATATAAAGAAGAAATATCTGCTTATGATAAATTTAAAGAAGAAGAAATAGCAAAATTAAATAACATTGTTGAAGTTATTCAAGATCTATTAAAAGATAAAATAAATCTATTTGAATATAAAGAAAATAATAATCGTACTTTTGCAAGTTTTGAAATAAAAGACAAACTTACCACTAAAGAACTTACTTTTATTAAAGGTAAAGTTAATAAAGAAGTATTTCATTTAGAAATAGATAATGGTAATAATACTAAATCTACTATTGAAATTCACTTAAAGAATCCATTAGAAAAAGATTTGACTTTAGAAAGGGACAATAAAAATAATGTCTAAATTAATATTATTGTTCATTTTAACTAAATTAATTCATACACTTCTACTAGTTGGAGGTGTTTTTTTGAAAAAAATTAAAAAGTTTTTCAAATATGCCCATAATGATTTGACAATCCTTTTCAAGAGAGGTACCATGCAATCAACTAAAAGATTAAACGATAATTTTTCTCTTATTTTTGGAGGCTTTTGTTAGTGAAAACTCCAAGAATAACCATCCTTGAATATGAATTAATAATAAATAAAAAATTATATGATCAAGGTGTAATTACTGAACAACAATATGATGAAGTTTGCAAGATTATTTATGAGAAAATTAATCGTTGTAGTAAAGAGGTAAAAAGTTGTTAAGGAGGTAGATTATGAGATTCTATAAAGTTAGAGAAGAAATCTTAAAAGGCAAAAACATTGCCGATCTACCTTTAAGAGTTACTTTTTATGCTCGTGTTTCTACTGAAAGTGATGAGCAATTAAACTCTTTGGATAATCAAATATCATTTTTTGAAAATTTTATAAAGTCAAATAAGAATTGGACTTATGTTAAGGGCTATATAGATGAAGGTATTAGTGGTAGTACTGTCAAAAAGAGAAAAAAGTTTTTACAAATGATTGATGATGCTAAATCTGGTTATTTTGATTTGATAGTTACAAAAGAAGTTTCTAGATTTTCTAGAAATTTATCTGATAGTATTAAATATACACAAGAATTACTTGCTAATGATGTTGGTGTATATTTCCAGTCTAATGGTATAAATACTTATGATCCCAATTCTGAATTCATACTTAATATGATGGGAAGTGTTGCACAAGAAGAAGTCAAAAGACTTTCTTCTCGTGTAAAATGGGGACATAAAGAAGCAATTAAAAAAGGAAGAGTTTTAGGTTCTAGTACCATTACTGGTTATAAAAAAGATGATGCTAAATTAGTAATTGTTGAAGAAGAAGCAAAAAAAATAAGAAAAATATTTGAATTATATGCATCTGGTAAATATGGTTTTTATAAATTAGCAATGGAATTACATAGACAAGGAATAAATAACTATAAGGGAAATATTTATGATAAAGATACTTTAAAAAGAATAATACAGAATCCTAAATATAAAGGTTTTTATCGTGGACATACTACTGAAACTATTGATTATAGAACTAAGCAAAGAGTTTATATTCCAAAAGAAGAACAAATAATTTATAAAGATGAATCAATACCAGCCATAGTTAGTGAAGAATTATGGAATCGTGCAAATGAAATATTAGATAGTAGGAGTATATTAATGAAAGCAAGTAATGGCAATGCCAAAAGGTCTGAAAGAAAATATTGTTATACTACAAAAATATTTTGTAGTGATCATAATGTTTCTTATCAGAGGATGTCAAGCAAAAGAAAACAAACAAAGCCTAGATGGGCTTGTGGTAATTATGTTAAATATAGATTAGATGCTTGTGAGAGTCCTATAATTGCAGAAATGGATTTAAACAATATTTTTACAATTATAATGGGACAAGTATTTAATAATAAAAATGAAATAATTAAAGAAATGTTAGATTATTATTCTAATTTAAAGATAGATAATAATTATCAATACGAAATATCTAATATAAAGAAAGATATTAAAAGTATTGAAGCAAAAAAAGAAAAACTATTAGAGTTGAATATGGATGGTAGTATTAGCAATCTTGAATTTAAAGAAAGAAATGATAAATATAACGAAGAAATATCATCTCTGAATATTAGAATTGGAAAAGTTGAACAAGAAAGAAAATTAATGGCAGATAGTTTTGGTAATATTAAAGTTATTGAAGATGCTATAAAGAAACAAGTTGATTATAAAAATAATGTTACTGAATTTGTAGATAAATTTTTAGAAGAAATAATAGTATATAAAGAAGATAATGATAGACATAAACTATTATTAAAAATATATTTAAATCTTTTGAAAAAACCAATTCCAACAGGAACTGGTGCTAGACATATAAACGATGATAATTCTTTACCAATATTTAGTAAAGAAGTTGAAACTTTAGATTTAGGAAGATCTGATTTTCAAAGAAATAGTTTTAAAATAGATGTATATTTAAGTTATGACATTGACTAGGTTATCATATATTATTATATATGGTAATCTAGTCTTTTTTTTATTGCTTTTTTAGTTATCGTTTTCGGGGGTTACTTTCAAAATAATAACACTTGCTGCTTCATTAGAAGAACATACTATAGATTTAGATAAAGATCATTATTATGATTCTGGAAGTATAGCTGTAGAAAATGCTAGAATAAAATGTTGGAAACATGGCGGTCACGGAGATCAAACATATTTAGAAGTAGTACAAAACTCGTGCAATCCAGGGTTTGTTACATTAGGTCAAAAATTAGGAAAAGAAAAATTATTTAGTTACATTAATAATTTTGGTTTTGGTAAAAAAACTGGAATTGATTTAAATGGTGAAGGGACAGGTATTTTATTTAATCTAGATAAAGTAGGACCAGTAGAACTTGCTACAACAGCATTTGGTCAAGGAGTAAGTGTTACACCTATACATCTTACTGTCTAATAAATGATACCTCAAAAATCACTAAAGTAAGTATACAAAAAAAGTATGATGTAGAGTATGAGTTAAGGTGTTTGGTGAATATTGTTTAATATTATTTTAAAAAAACAAATAATTAATAAATAACCAATGTTACAATTTTAATTAAAAATATAAAAAAATAATTAAAAAAGTAACAAAAAACTATTCCTATATTTTGTTATATATAGTATAATTTAATTGGGAATGAGGATATAAAATGAGTGATTTAGAAAGATTGATGAAATTAGTATCAGAAAATAATGGACATATTACAACTAAACAGGTTGTAGAAAATAACATTAATAAAATGGCGTTGAAGAGATTATGTGATGATAAAAAATTAGAAAGAGTTTCAACAGGATATTATTGTTTACCAGGAACTTTTATAGATGAGTACTATAAAGTATTATCAAAGTGTAAAAGTGCTGTATTTTCTTTTACAACCGCACTTTATCTACACGATTTAACAGATAGAACTCCAATTTATTTTGATATTACTGTACAAAGAGGATATGGTGGTAATCTTCAAAATATTGATAACATTTATCTTCATTATGTTGATAATGAAATTTTGAATTTAGGTATGATTGAAATT
Organism: Mycoplasmatota bacterium; assembly: GCA_022763805.1. Taxonomy (GTDB): domain Bacteria; phylum Bacillota_I; class Bacilli_A; order RF39; family UBA660; genus CAJGDV01. The sequence continues at coordinate 4,449 of JALERC010000001.1, forward strand.
AAATCACCATTTGGTATGAATATAAAGTGTTATGATGTAGAAAGAACTATTTGTGATCTTATTAAAGATAAAAATAATATGGATAAAGAAATTTATTCTAAAGCATTAAAAGAATATGCAAAAAGAAAAGATAAAGATTTATTAAAACTAGCAAAATATGCAAAAAAATTAAATATTGAAAAAGAATTAGTTGACGTTATGGAGGTTTTATTATAATTGAATAGTGATAAACTAAACAGTATTATTAAAAAAAGAGCAAAGGGAAGTAATGATATGTCTTTACACTTACATCAAATGTTTTTCTTTGAACACGTATTAATGCGTTTGGCTGTAAGCAAATATAAAGATAATGTTATTTTAAAAGGTGGAGTACTATTATCATCTATAATTGGGAATGATATGAGAACAACTAAAGATATAGATGCAACTTTAAAAAGTATTCCACTTAATATAAATACAATTGAGAAAATTTTTAATGAAATTCTTTCAATAGAATTAAATGATGGTGTAAAGTTTAAAATAGAAAGTATTAAAGATATAAGATTAGAAGATGCATATGGTGGTTTTAGAATAAATGTTTTTGCAACTTTTGATAAATTAAAAACTAATTTTTTTCTAGAAGTAACAACAGGTGATATAATCACACCAAGAGAAATTAATTATAAATATAAATCGTTATTTGAAGATGAAACTATTAATATTATGACTTATACAGTAGAAACTATAATATCTGAAAAATTTGAAAGTATTATAAGTAAAAACATTCACACAACAAGATCTAAGGATTTTTATGATTTATATATGTTAATGATAAAAAATAAAGATAAAATAAATAAAGAAAATTTAATTAAAGCAATAGAAAATACATTTAAACATAGAAATACTAATTTTAATATTGATTATCTTAAAGAAGTGTTTGATATTATAAAAGATAGTAAAATTTTAGAAAATAATTTTAATGATTATAGAAAAAAATTAAATTACGTAAAAAATATTAATTATGAAGATACTATAAGTGCTATAAAGATGGTAATTGCTATGTTAGAAGAAGAATTAGTAGTTGTATAATGAGGTGAATATATGATAGATTTAAATGAAGTAATTGATGGTTTAGAGTATGTTAATGATTGTATTGATAAAAATGCATATTATAATCCAAAAACAAAAGAAATCTTTTATTCAAATGTATTGGAATATGAAGATTCTGAAGAATTTGATGATTTAATAGAAAACTCTATTGTATTACCAAGTAAATATGAAATAAACGAATATAGTATGATGGAAGATTTTATTGAAACAATACAAGATACTTTACTATATAATCAATTATTGATTGCAATTAATGGAAGTGGTGCCTTTAGAAGATTTAAAGATACTTGTATTAATTTTGGAATAATTGATAATTGGTATAAATTTAGAGATGAAAAATATAAAGAATTAGCAATCAATTGGTGTAAAGAAAATGATATTGATTTTAAGGAGTAAGAAATATGTTAAAAGTAAAATTAACTAAGAATTATGCAGGGGTTACAATTTCTGGAGACTATAATGATTTAGATCATTTATATGACTCGATTTATTATTTAATTCATGGAGAGCCTATAAGTATTGGTGAATATACTATGCAAAATCATTTATATGGATTTTTATATGATGTAAGACATGCTTATCAAGGGGATAGAGAAGTAGAATTAATTGACAATAATTTAGATAAATATAAACGTGAATACTTTAATTTAAAGGAAAATGAAGTTACTGATAAAAATGTATGTTTTTCTTTTAATTATCTTTTACCTGATTTGTTATTAGATATGGTTTTAATAAAATATTTTATAAATAAAGTATGTAAAAAAGAAAATGATATATATAATCCACATATAAATATGGTTAATTATTTTTATTCTATAGTATTATATTCATTATTAGAAATGTTAACAAAAATAAAATTTAATAAAGTAAAAAAAGGATTATTAGAATCAGTAGTATCTGATAGAATTTTCTTTCCACAATGGTTTGAATTAATAACTGTAGATTATGCTAAAATGACAAAAGAAAAAAGGCAAAAAGAATTTATGCATATAGCTGATGCAATATACGACTATGGTCATTATGAAGATTATTGTGATATGAAATTAGATATACAAAAATTATGTGAAGAAAAAAATTGTACATTAGATGATATACATTATGATAATTTTCCTGAAAAAATAGAGTGGTAATAATGGAAACAAAAAAATTAGAAAAATACTTAATAAAAAAACTAACAAAACAGATATGTTATCTTCCTTAAAAAAATAGACAAAAAAAGAATTAATCAAGCATTAAAAGAAAATGATTTAAAAACTATAGAGTCATTATCTCGTTATATTATAAGTGAGTTTAAAGATTTATTAAAACAAGGATATAGATCTTATGTAAATAGGTATGAAAACGATTATGAATTTAAAATGGTAGGAGGAAAAATATATTTTTGTAAGCTTATTAGCAGAAGAAAAATTAAATTATTCAAAATTATGCTCTCAACTAAATATTAACAGATCTAATTTAAAAAGGGTTGATAGTAATATATTAGAAGAAAAATATGGTTATGAATCTGGTGGCATTGCTCCAATTTCATTATCAAATGATATTATAATTGTTTTTGATAATAAAGTGGTTGATAATAAAACTATTTATTGTGGTTCAGGTTGTAGAAACAAGACAATAGAAATAGCTATAAATGATTTAATAAATTTAAATAATACAGTAGTTATGAACGTATCTAAAAGTTAAAAGAAGGAATTTTTCTTTTTCATTCATAATTAAACCTTTCTATTATGTCATCTCAAGTGACATAGTATATAATAACTTTGTGATATTTTCGAAAGTTAACAATTAAGATATTATCGTAAATTAAACAAAAAAAATAATGAATGAAATAAAGTGATTGACAATTTTAAAAAAAAAGAATATAATTCAATATGTAAATCGTTGAATCGGAAGAGTAAATAATTTGAATTTTATAGAGAGTAATTGTTTGGTGGAAAATTACATTGGATAATTATTGAATGGTCCGATGAGAGACTATTTGAAAGTTTTATAAGTAGGATAGTCCGGAAATATCTTTCCGTTATCAAAAGATCGTGTATGTTGGTACATGTATAACACTATATTAGGTGGCAAACGAGATTTTTCAATCTTGTCCTTTTTAGGGCAAGATTTTTTTATTTATTAAAGGTGGTGGTTCTATTGATTAGTGATTGGGATTGGAAAAATAAAAAAATAAATATCAATAGAAGGGAAGAAAAAAATGAAAAACTATGGTAAGTTTGGTGGACAGTATGTGCCCAAAGAATTAAAAATAAGATTAGATGAAATTGCAAATGCTTTTAATGAAGCAAAAAAAGATAAGAATTTTGTAAATGAATATTTGAATTATTTAAATCAATATGTTGGAAGACCAACTCCACTTTATTATGCAAAAAGATTAACAGAGTATGCAAAAGGTGCAAAAATTTATTTAAAAAGAGAAGATTTAAATCATACTGGAGCACATAAAATAAATAATGCTTTAGGACAAATTCTTTTAGCCAAAAGAATGGGAAAAAAACACATAATAGCTGAAACAGGAGCAGGTCAACATGGTGTAGCAACTGCAACTGTCTGTGCACTTTTTAATATTAAATGTACAATATTTATGGGTGATGTTGATATAAAAAGACAAAACGTTAATGTTGAAAAAATGAAATTATTAGGTGCTACAGTTAAATCTGTTGATGGAACATTAAAAGAAGCTGTTGATGAGGCATTTTCTTATTTACAAGAAAATCCTGATGCCTTTTATTTGATTGGTTCTGCAGTTGGACCATATCCATATCCAGAAATAGTAAAATATTTCCAAAGTGTTATTGGAAAGGAAGCTAGAAAGCAAATATTAAAATTAGAAAAAAAACTACCTAAAGCACTTGTTGCTTGTGTAGGTGGCGGAAGTAATAGTATTGGTCTTTTTTCAAATTTTATAAAAGATAAAGATATAGATATTTATGGTGTAGAAGCAGCAGGACTTGGAATAGAAACTGGATATCATGCTTCTGCTATAAGTACTAATAAAATTGGTATAATGCATGGTATGAAGACATATTTAATGTTAGATGAAAAAGATAATATTAAAGAAGCTTATTCTATATCTGCTGGTTTGGATTATCCTGGAGTAGGACCCGAACATGCATTTTTAAATTTTAATGGAAGAGTAAAATATTCTTCGATTACAGATAAAGAGGCAGTAGAAGCATTTAAACTTGTTACTAATATGGAAGGAATTATTCCTGCATTAGAAAGTTCACATGCAATAGCATATGCTCTTAAAATAGCTAGAAATTATTCTAAAGAAGATTCTATAATAGTGAATTTATCTGGTAGAGGAGATAAGGATTTAGAAAATATATTTGATTATATAAAGAATAATATGGATTGATAAAAATATAAGATATTTATAGAGTACAACCAATATATGTATATTATCATTTTTACAAAACATCAAAATGTAAAATTTTTGGTGTTTTTTTGTGACCTAAAATCAAGTGATAAGTGCACTAATTATGTAACATTACAAAATTAAGATACCATCATTTATAAGGTTAAATAAGGTATAAGAGACTTAATTTTTGCTTTTAATATTTATGATAGTGAAAAATTAAAGAATATAAAATCATTATTTGAAAACTTAGTATTTTTTAATAATGATTAAGGGTTATTTTATTTAACAAGGTACTAAATTATTATTTAATAAAAATGTAAAACTTAAGTACCTAAGTTCTTTTTTTGAATTTTAAAAATAGATTTAAAAAGGAGGACAATATGTTAGATAAAATATCATCAGGGGTAATAGAAAAAGAAATTAGTATTAAACTATTATCCTATTTAAAAAGAAATAAACATATAGATGAAAAATTATATAATTATATATTAAATAAATTATTAAAAAAATAGTAGGAGGGATTATGGATTTATATACAGTTAGAAATAGTATTATATCAGGTAAACAATTACAAGACTTAAATTTAAGAGTAGTATTTTATGCTAGAGTATCTACAGATAAAGATGAACAATTACACTCACTTAATTCGCAAGTAACATTCTTTGAAGAATATATTAAGAAAAATATTAATTGGGAATATAAAGGAAAATATATTGATGAAGGAATAACAGGAACAAGTGTGTTAAAAAGAGAATCGTTTTTAAAAATGATTAGTGATTCTAAATTAAATAAATTTGATTTAATATTAACTAAAGAAATATCTAGATTTTCTAGAAATACATTAGATAGCATTAAATATACTCAAGAATTATTAAATAGTGGAGTTGGTGTATATTTTCTAAATGATAATATAAATACAATACTTCCTGATAGTGAGTTTAGACTTACAATAATGGCTAGTGTAGCACAAGATGAAGTTAGAAAATTATCAGAAAGAGTTAGATTTGGTATGAGAAGAAGTATAGATAATGGAGTAGTTTTAGGGTGCTCCAACATATATGGTTATGTTAAAGATAAAGGTAAACTTATAATAGATGAAAAGCAAGCAGAGATGGTTAAACTTATATATGATAAGTATGCTAATACTAATGTAGGACTATTAAAAATATCTAAAGATTTATATAATTTAGGTTATACAACTAAAAAAGGTAAAAGAATAGATACAACAATAATAACTCGTATAATAGAAAATCCTAAATATAAAGGATACTATTGTGGTAATAAATCTAGAATACTTGATTATAGAACAAAGAAGAAAAAAAGATTATCTTGTGATGAATGGGTTATGTATAAAGATATAGAGAATGTTCCTCCTATAGTATCTGAAGAAATATGGGAAAAAGCAAATAAGAAATTAAAAATTAGAAAAGATAGTTTTACTAATAAAGTTAGTAATAAAGCTATATTTCAAAATAGATATACTTATTCAGGAAAAATATATTGTGGTAAACATTATGAAACATATCATAGAAGTAGTTCTGGTAAAAGAAAAAATAATCCAGTATGGGAATGTCAAGTATATAGAAAAGATGGATTAAAAGGTTGTAATAATCCTAGAATATTTGAGTATGAACTAGATTTAATTTTTAAAAAAATAATTAATAAATTATATAGTGATAGAAAAACTATATTTGATAGTATAATAAATGAATGTAAAAACTACTACAATGAAAATAGTAGTGAAGTAGAAATAAAAAAATTAAAAAATAAATGTGATGAAATAAATAAAAAGAAAGATAAACTATTAGAATTAATAATGGATGGTTATTTAGAAAATAATGATTATAAAAAACAAATAGATAATTTAAATAAAGAGTTAAGTAATTATATAGATGAGATTAATTTATTAAATGCTAATAAAGAAGATCCTCTATATATAGAAAATCAAATAAATAATTTAAAAAGTAATTTAGAAAAAAGTATAAGTGATAAAGAATGTTTTAATGATATATTCAACTGTCTAGTAGATAAAATAATTGTATATAAAGAAAATAGTGATAATAAAAAAATAAAATTAGATATATTATTTAAAACAGGAGAAAGTATAAATGTATTTTCTGATAATTTAGGTAAAAAGTTTCATTTATTAGACTCCCATACAACAAATAACAGCTGTATCTGCAGCAATTAATGGAGGAATACTACTTAAACCATATGTAGTAAAAAGCCTAAATGAACCAGTAACTAATACTATTGTAAAAGAAAATAAAACGAAAGTAGTTAGAAAGGTTATATCTAAATCTACAAGTGATAAAGTTAAATATGCGTTAGAACATGTAGTTAGTTTAGGTAGTGGAAGAAATGCTTATATTGAAAACTATAGAGTTGGAGGTAAAACAGGAACAGCACAAAAAGTTAAGGATGGTAAATATATGGTGGGTAACTATATAACATCATTTATTGGATTTATGCCTGCAAATAATCCGGAAGTAATAGTATATGTAGCAATAGATAATGCTAAGGGAGCAACTCAATATGGTGGAACATTAGCAGCTCCACTTGCTAGAAAAATTTTACTTGATTGTATTGATATTCTAAATATTAAAAAACAAGAAAATGGAGTATTAAAACGATATAATTATTTAGATATTAAGTATGCTAATGTAGATAATGTAATTGGATTATCAATAAATGATGCTATAAAAAGACTAAAAGATTTTAAAGTAGAAATAGAAGGTGAAGGAGATAAAGTAATATATCAATCTCCAATAAATACATCCATAAGTGTAGGAGAAACAGTTAGAATTATGCTAGGAAAATAATAATTATTATTAAGTTTATGTTATAATTATTATGGGTGATATAATGAAGTTAACAAAAAATATTGAGGAAGCAAATTTAATAACTCACTCAGGAAATTTTCATGCTGATGATATATTTGCAACAGTATTTATGTCTAAAATAATTAAAAATCCTGTATTATATAGGTTAAATAATTATACTGATGATATTAAAACAGATGCTATTATTTATGATATTGGTGGAGGAAAATTTGATCATCATCAAGTAGTCTCTGATTACAGAGAAGACGGAATAACAAAATATTCTTCTATCGGATTACTATGGAGAGAATTTGGAAAAGAATATTTAAAAACTATAACAGATACTGATATAGAATTCTTATTTAATGAAATAGATAATAATTTAATATATCAAATTGATGCTATAGATAACGGTCAATTTCCCACTATAGAATCAAATTACAAAGTTAAAACATTATCAGATATTATCAGTATGTATAATCCAAATTGGAATAATCAAGATAAAATGGATGAATGCTTTATGAAGGCCTTTAATTTTGCAAATGAAATATTTGATTTAGAGATCAATAAAGTGATTTCAAAACAAAAAGCAGAAAAAAAAGTTGAGGAAGAAATAAGTAAATGTGATGGACAAATACTAGTATTAAAAGAATTTATGCCATTTAAAGACTTTATACTAGAATCAAAAAATCCATTAGCAAGAACACTTAAATTTGTAATATTTCCATCACAAAGAGGAGGATATACAATTCATACTATACCAAAATCAAAATTAGATAGAACACCAAGGCTTTCATTTAATAGTTCATGGTGTGGGTTAAGAGATAAAGAACTACAACAAATATCAGGAATTGAATCAGCTATATTTGTCCATCCAGATGGTTTTATAGGGGGAGCAAACACATTAGAAGATTCAATAAAAATGGCTAAAAAAACAATATATGAGAGGTAATATAAATGAATAACGAAGAATTCAAAAGAACATATTTTCAAACTTTACAAGATTTAGATGATGAAAATTTATTAATAGAATCATTACCAAATCCTGAACTTGAACATTTTAATGAATTAATGAATTATTTAATTGAACACCAGGATATATATATAAAAGAATGTCAAGAATTATTTGATTTAGCAATTAATTACGATGAAAAAAAAGAATATGGGGAATATTTAAAAAAAGCATTATTTAATCAAGATATATTTATAAATCATCTTAATAAAAGATTAGCAAAAGAAAAAAAAGATGAAATTTATGAAGAACAAGAACAAAAAGATGTTTTATATGCTACTAATAATGGAAAAATATTATTAGAAAAAAATTTAAAAGATATATTAAAAAATGATAATGGAGAAGAATTAAAATCATTTTTAAAATTAATTGAAAATCTTAAAAATCCTGAAACATCATATAATCAGCAAAAATCAAGAAAATTAACAAATCATACTGATTTAAAAGATGTATATGAATTAAAAGGATTTCAAACAAGGTTATTTTATATGTATGTTGATAAATATGCTGTCGTAATAGGAGCATTAGAAAAGAAAACACAAAATTCTGAAAAAATAAGGAAAGAAATTATAAATATGAAATATAATTCTGTTCATTACAGAAATCTATTAGAACAAAATTTAGATAATCCTAAATTTGTAAAACAAGAATTAGAAAATGCAAAAATAATTGAAGAAAGAATGATGAAAGGAAAATCAAAATGAGAAAACCAGATTTTAAAAATGGAAAACAAAATCAATTAAAATTTTATAAATTAATTTCTGAAGAAATAAAAAAAGATATTATAGAGAATGATTTAGATCTAGATGAAATTGCAACTAAAGCTGGGTTATCATATGAACAAGCATTAGAATCATTAAGTTTATTACATCCAGATATATCTGTATTTTTTAATCTAAAAAAAACTATTGATGAAATAAAAAAATGCAAGTAATAATTCAAAAATATTATGAAACCAGTATTGGATCTGAAAAGTTATAAACTTAGCACTAAATAAAAAATTAAACGTATTGGTTTAGAGGAAGAATCTTAAAACACCTCATTTTCATTTTGAAGAATATAAACAAATCTTAATAAAATATTAAGATTTTTTTAATAATTTTTAATAAAAAAATTAATAATATGTTGTTATAATTATAATGGAAAGAGGTAATAAGTATGAATTTATTCAAAAAAAATATTAAGGCACCATGGACCAAATTTTACAAAAAAGAACAATTAAATTTTGAGATTCCTAATTATTCTATATATAAACAATTAGAATTAAATGCTATAGAATATAAGAATCACAATGCACTTAATTACTTCGGTAAACTAATAAGTTATGAAGAATTAATTAATGAAGTAAACAATGCTGCTAAGTCATTTAGAAGTTATGGTATTAGACCAGGAGATATAGTAACAATATGTATGCCAAATACTCCTGAAGGATTAATATCAATATATGCACTAAATAAAATAGGTGCTGTTGCAAATATAATACATCCATTATCTGCAACAGAAGAAATAAAAAACTATTTAAATGAAACAGATAGTGTTATGTTAGTAGCAGTCGATTTCATATATGAAAAGATTGAAAAAATAATAAATGATACAAAAGTATATAAAACAATACTAGTAAGTCCAGGTAATTCAATGCCTATCACACTAAGAGTTGGTTATTACGTTACGAAAGGAATAAAAAATAAATTACCAAAAAATAAAGAAGAATATATTATGTGGAACGATTTTATAAAAAAATCAGAAAACTATAATTTAGAATTTGAAGTTGATTCAGATAAAAATACTCCAGCTATTATTCTTCATAGTGGGGGAACAACAGGAACTCCTAAAGCAATATTATTATCAAATGGTAATTTTAATGCACTATCCAAACAAATACAAGTAATATTTAAAAAAATTACGCCAGGAGATAAAATACTTGCAATACTTCCAATATTCCATGGATTTGGATTAGGAGTATCTATTCACTCTACTCTAAATTTGGGTTGTGAAGTTGTAATGATACCTCAATTTAAAGCAAGCGAGTTTGATTCTTTAATGAAAAAATATAATCCAGCAATAATTACAGGTGTACCAACACTTTATGAAGCATTAACTAAAAATAAAGGTTTTGAAGGAATGGATTTAAGCTTTTTAAAATATGTAATATCAGGAGGAGATTCTCTATCTAAAAAACAATTAGATACAATTAATAAATTTTTAAAAGATCATAATTCTAATGTAGTTGTAGAACAAGGTTATGGTATGACCGAAGCATTAGGTGCTGTATCATTAGCATTTGGAAATGCAAATGTACCTTGTTCAATTGGAATACCGTTTCCTCAAGATTATATCAAAATTGTTACACCAAATTCACAAGATGAAGTACCTTATGGGGAAGAAGGAGAATTATGCATATGTGGACCAACTGTTATGATGGGATATTTAAATAATCCTAAAGAAACAAATTTAATTCTACAAAAACATAAAGATGGAAATATTTGGTTACATACAGGTGATATTGCTACAATGAATAAAGATGGAATTATTACATATGTACAACGTCTTAAAAGAATGATAATATCAAGTGGATATAATATTTATCCACAACATATTGAAAATATTATAGAAAAACATGAAGCTGTTTTAAAAGCAACTGTTGTAGGAATACCACATCCATATAAAGTAGAAGTTGCAAAAGCATATATAGTATTAAAAGATGGATATAAGGATACATTAAAAATAAAAAAAGAAATTAAAGAACTATGTGAAGAACATATTCCTAAATATTCATTACCATATGAATATGAATATAGAGAATCATTGCCAACAACATTAATAGGTAAAATAGATTATAAAAAATTAGAAAGAGAAGCATTAGAAAAAAATTCTTAAAAATGGGACTGAAAGTGGAATATGTATTAATATGTGTATTGGTAAAATTAAAAAATTCTGAAAAAATAAACTAGAAAAATTTTAATACCAATTGAATATGTTATTAAAGAAGAACTAATTAAAACATTAATAGGTAAAGTAGATTTTTGAAAACTAGAAATACAATTCTAGTTTTTTTAATAATTTTTAATAATTTTTACATGTTTATTTAATATATTTATAGTATAATTGCGAGTGTTAAGAGGTGTAATATGAAAGATCCTATTTTTTATAAAATTGTAAGACCTATAATAACAGGATTATTTAGATTTGTATATAAACCAACATATATTGGTTTAGAAAATATTCCAAAAAACCAAAGTTTAGTAATTGCAGGAAATCATACAAATAATTTAGATTGTTTACTATTAATATCAAGTACTAAAAGATGTATTCATTTTATGGGAAAACATACTTTGTTTAAAGGAATTAAAAAATATTTATTTACTTCTATGGGAGTTATTCCTGTAAATAGAACTATAAAAGATAAAAATTGTATGATAGAAGCAAGAAAAGTCTTAAATAATAACTTAGTTATAGGAATATTTCCAGAAGGAACTATTAATAGAACTAACGATATTATTATGCCATTTAAAATGGGAGCAATTAAACTTGCTTTTGATACTGATAGTTACATACTACCATTTTCAATAACTGGTAAATATAAAATGTTCAAAAAAGGACCAACAATAGAATTTGGAGCACCTTATGTAATAAGTGGAAACGATTTAGATATTGAAAAAGAAAAACTTGAACAAATAGTAATAGAATTACTTCAAAAGAATGGAGAAAACAAAAATGAGATTAATTAAAGACTTTCTAACAAAATTATCTAAAGATTATGATAAAGAAGAACCATGGTTAGGATATTATAATGAAAAAACTAGAAAAATAAAATTTACTGATAAAACAATTTATGAATATTTAAAAGAATCAGTAGGTCAAGATAAAGATTATATAGCATTAAACTATTTTGGAAATAAAATGAGTTTTAATGAATTGTTTGAAAAAATAGAAAATGCAAGTAAAGCATTAAGAAGTTTAGGTGTCAAAAAAGGAGATATAGTAACAATATGTATGCCAAATACTCCCGAAGCTGTTATAATGTTTTATGCAACAAATAATATTGGTGCTGTTGCGGATATGATACATCCATTATCTGCAGGACCACAAATAATAAATTATTTACAACAATCAAAATCAAGAATATTATTATTAATTGATTTTGACTATATTAAAATAAAAGATTTATTAAAAAATACTAATGTATATAAGACAATAGTAGTAAGTCCAGCTGAGTCAATGCCTGCTACACTAAATATTGGATATAATTTAACAAAAGGATTAAAAATAAAAAAGCCAAAATTTGACTCTGATTTCATTAAATGGAATGATTTTCTATTAAAAGCATTAACCTATAATAAACCATATACTAATACTATGAAATGTGATGAATTAGCTATTATTCTTCATAGTGGAGGAACAACAGGAACTCCAAAAGGAATAATGATATCTAATTATAATTTTAATGCCTTAGCACAACAAGGTGGAGTAAATGTATCTAATGTAAGACCAAAAGATAAAATTGTAACATTATTACCAATATTTCATGGATTTGGTCTAGGAGTATGTCTACATTGTCCATTATGTTTAAAAGTAGAAGTATTATTAGTACCTGAATTTGATTCAAATAGATTTTATAGAATGATTAAAAATGACAAACCAAATGTATTAGCAGGAGTTCCTACTTTATGGGAAGGAATGATGACTAATAAGAAATACGATGATGTTGATTTAAGTTGTCTTAAATATGTAATTTCAGGTGGAGATTATTTAACTGTTAATATGGAAGAAAGAATGAATGATTTTCTTCATCAAAGAGGAGCAACTATTAATATTTCAAAAGGATATGGGATGACTGAATCAACGGCAGCAACTGCATATACATTCGATGGTACTAATGAAAAAGGAAGTATTGGAATTCCAATGATAGGTAATGATTTTTGTATATGTGAACCGGATACAATAAAACCTTTAGAATTAGGACTTGAAGGAGAAATATGTGTAAGCGGTCCAACTATAATGATGGGATATTATAATAATACTGATGAAACTGAAAGAGTATTAAAAAAACATGAAGATGGTAAAATATGGTTACATACAGGTGATATTGGATATATAAATCCTAATGGAATTATATTTTTTACGCAAAGATTAAAACGTATGATAGTATCAAGTGGATTTAATGTTTATCCATCAATGATAGAAGAAGTAATTGCTAAACATGAAGCAGTTGAAAGTGTTTGTGTAATAGGTATTCCTCATCAATATAAAATGCATGTACCAAAAGCGTTCATAAAATTAAAAAGTAATTATAAATTAAATAATAAGATTAAAAGAGAAATAAAAGAACTATGTAAAAAAGAATTAGCTGCATATTCTCAACCTAAAGAATTTGAATTTAGAGAAAAATTACCTAAAACTCTATATAATAAGATCGATTATAAAAAACTTGAACAAGAAGAATTAAAGGAAAGTGAATAATATGTCAAAAAAAATTAAAGAAGGTGGGTATAAATTTTTTAAACCTATTCTAGGACCTATATTTAAAATGTATTATAAACCAACAATTATTAATGCTGAAGCAATTCCAAAAGAAGGGCCAATATTAATTGTTGGAAATCATAAACACTTATTTGATCAATGCTTAGCAATTATAGCAACTAAAAGAGTAATACATTATATGGCTAAAAAAGAATATTGGGATTCACCAAAAACAAGATGGTTTTTTAACATGGTTGGTTGTATACCTGTTAATAGACAAATACATGATAGTAATGCTAAAGAAGCTGCAATTGAAGTTTTAAAAAACGGTGGTGCAATTGGTTTATTTCCTGAAGGAACTAGAAATAAAACAAAAGAATTTTTACTACCATTTAAATTTGGTGCAGTATCAATGGCTCAAAAAACAAATGCAACATTAGTTCCCTTTGGTATTGCTGGAGATTATGTAAAGGGCGGAAAAAATTTAGTAATAACATTTGGTGAACCTTTTAAAGTTGCAAAAGAAGATTCACTAGAAGAAGCAAATGAAAAATTAAGAAATGAAGTTGGTAATTTAATTAAAAAAGGTGAATCATACACAAAAAAATAGGACTAGTCAATGACTAGTTTTTTTGATATACTTAATATGATAAAGGAGTAATAAAAATGGGTAAGAAAAAAAGTAAAAAAATAGCTAGAATAACAAGAATTGTATTGTTATTTATTATTATGATGTTATATGTATCATTAGTAATATCTTTACTTTGTGCATCATATAATTTATTTAATTTAAAAGCATTTGATATATCTCAAACACTTTTATTTAATGTAATTTTACTTCCTTTTGTATTACTTTTAAGTATATATTATGGTAGTAATTATAATAAAGCTAAAAAAGTATATGATATAGCTAGTGGACTATTTGTAGGAATATTAATCGTACTTTTACTTATTACAACAAGTGCTTTACTTTATAAAGTATTTAAGATTAAAAAAATACAAGAAGAAAACGAAAGAATATATGACTTGTATTCATACTATGTTGATTTTAATTCACTAGAAAGTGGATACAGTTATAGAATTGATGATAAAACAGGATATCTTTATCACATTGATGAAGAAAAAAACAAAGTTGAAGAAATTAGACCAACTTATTTTTATAAATTAAATAAAGATTACGAATTTAAAGTGTATAGAGTAGAAAAAGGATATGCTGTAGTAAATGGAATGGATACATATTTCACTAAATCATTAAATTCTGATTCTAAAGTATATAAAATTAAATATCCTTTGGAAAAAATAAAAAAGAAATATAGAGACGAAGAGTATTATAAATTAGATGGTGATAAATTTAATATAATTGACGAAACATATGCTAGTGAACAATCTGACAAATTTTTATTTTTATTTAAAAAATATAATGATACATTTTATACAAAAGAAAAAATATTTGATATAAGAATACAAATAGAAAATAATTTTGCTGGTTACACTAATGCTGTTTATAATGGCGACTATGTTTTATTAAAAGAAAATGATAAACAATATAAAATTAAGTTTACATTTGATAAAGAATTAAATGTAATATATAGTAAGGACGAATTATAATGGGTAGACAAATAAATTTTAAACATTCATTAACATTTTTTATTTCATCGTTTTTATATTTAGATATTTCTGTAATTTTTATATTATCAACAGTTGGCAAACTATTTTTTGATAATTTTAAAGGTATTAATATTACATTAGTATCTATAGTTGTTTTAGTTATTTCATTTATATTAACAGCAATATATAGTTGGTTTCAATATACATTGAATCAAATAATATATAAATATAAAATAATAATTGCAGTAATACCAATAATTATTATTATATCTAATGTTTTATTACTTTTATATAATAAAACAAATATTGCTAATAATAATTTAAATGTTGAAAGAACATTTAAAAAATATGATAATTATATTGATCTATCATCTAATTATGATAAATTAAACTTTAAGTTGAATAATCAAACAAATGAATTAGTAAGAATAGATTATTCAAAGAAAAAGTATTCTTTAAAAACATATAAACCATTAAGATATGATGATATTAATTTTCCAAAAACATCTAAATTTTATGTATATGAATTAGATGGTGCATATTTATTTTCTTTCGTAGATAATGAAAATAAAAATTATATTATTAAAGAATTAAATAATAATTTATATCTATATAATATAAATATTGATGCTACTAAATTAAAAGATGATTATAAGTATTATGAATTAAAAATTATAAATGATATAAGTGGCTATCAACCATTAGATATAAATGGTAAAGAATTCTTATGTATTCAAAATGTATCAAATTTTAATGTGTTCAAAAATTATTTTGCAAACTTTTATGTTTTATATAAAGCAATACCTCTTAAGCCAATAATTAAAGAGACATATCCAAATTATCAAAGTATTTCATATACTAAAGAATATACAAATATAACAGTAAATAACGAAGTACATAAGGTATATGCTAAAATGAATGAATATTTTAAAATAACTTTATATGAAAAGTAATGTCACAAGCATTACTTTTTTGATATAATTAGAATAGGTGATTTAAATGGATAATAAAAAAATTAATAAAGTAATATTATTTTTTGTATCATCGTTTTTCTACTTTTTAGTATTATTTTTCGGATTGCAATTGATGCTAAAAAGTAAAGGTAATGATTTACCTGATACATTAGTAATGATGTCACTATACTTTACATTAGGAGCAACATTATTGTTTTTCTTACAATTTGATAATCTTTTAAATCTGTTTCAAAAAAAAGCAGTAAAAATAGTACTTATTATTTTTCCAATTTTTATAGTTGTAATGGGTTATATTTTTACATTATCAAAAGATTTAAATGATAATATAGAAAAACCAAATTATGAAGAACAAAAGAAAAATCAAGAAATATTTAATAATTCCGAAATAGAATTAGATTTATCTAGCATTAATAAAAATCTAGTATATAAAGAATATGAAGATAAATTATTAAGTGAAGGAAAAGATGGAACAATAAGACAATTTAAAGAGGTTAGTGAAGATAGATTATTAGATTGTACATTTGAATTATTTTTAATAAACGATAAAAAAATAATTGCGTGTGATTATAATAATAGTTTAAACTATTATATTAAAGAAACTGAATTTGGTGATAAATACTACCAATTAAATATTAATAAGCAATATTTGGATAAAATGGATAAAAGAACTTTAGTAGAATTAAATTCTTTAAATCAAGATGGAACTAAAAAATTTGAAATTAATGGAGATACATATTACTTAATTCAATCATACACTAAATTAACATTGTATAAAAAATTTAATTCAAAGTTTTACTATATAATAAATGAATGGAATTTAAAAAACGAGGTTTATAAAAGAAACAATGTAATTGAATTTGAAACAAATAGATATTATGTAAGATTTATTGATTCTGAATATTCAATGAAATTAGTAATACCTAAGATAGATGAAAATCTTGAATTAGTTTTAGAATATGAAAATCAAAAGCGATAATTATACCGCTTTTTTTTGATTTATGATAAAATAATATAGAAAAGAGGGATATTATGTCAAGAATATTAATAATAGATGATGAAGTAGATATTGCTGAACTGGAAAGTGATGCATTAACTGACGAAGGATTTGACGTAGATATTGCACATTTAGCAAGTGAAGCTAATATATTATTAGAAAAAAATAATTATAATTATGATTTGATATTATTAGATATAATGATGCCAGGAAAAAGTGGCACTGAATATTTAAATGAAATAAGAAATAAAATAACATGTCCTATAATTTTTGTAAGTGCTAAATCGGGAACTGTTGATAAATTATTAGGATTAGAAATAGGTGCCGATGATTATATTACTAAACCATTTGATATATATGAATTAGTAGCACGTGTTAAAGCTCATATAAGAAGAGAATCTAGAAGTAAAGAAATTGAGAATAAATCAAAAATAATAATAGGTGAAATTGAAATAAATAAAAATTCTTATGATGTATACAAAAATAAAGTAAAATGTAATGTTTCTACAAGAGAATTTGAAGTACTATGGTATTTAATGAGTAATGCTGGAATTGTCCTTACAAAAGAGCAAATATTTTCTTCAGTTTGGGGTAGTGATTATGGAGAAATAGGTACTGTTGCTGTACATATAAAAAGTTTAAGAAGTAAAATAGATCCGGAAGAAAAATATATAGTTACTATTTGGGGTGTTGGTTATAAATTTGTTAAAGAGTTAGAAAATGAATAAAGAAAAAGATAAATTTAGAATAGTAATTACTCAATCTATTACATGGATATTTACCCTAAATGCAATTATAATAATTATATATTGTTCATTTTTCTTTAATAAAAGTGTTGCTACTAATATTAACAAAACAAAGAAAAATGTTGATTCAATTTTTAACGAAATAGGAAATGAAATAACATTAGATAACATAGAAAGTTTATCAAAAAAGTATAATGTTGAATTATGCTTAGTAGATTTAAATAATAAAGTTATTTTCAATAACTTTTATGATTCAAATTTTAAACATTTTAATTCTAAAATTATAGAAATTGATAATAAAAAATATTTATTGAAAATAGGAAAACAATTTGATATTGATGTCAATAAGTTAATTGCACAAATATTATATGTTGAATTAGGAATCATTCTTTTTATAACTATTATATGTTATAAAATATTAAGTAAAAAATTATTAATTCCAATATATAATTTAAGAAAGGATATGTTAGCATATAAAACAGGTACGATACCAACAAGAAGAGAAAAGAATACTAGTATTGATGAATTACAAAATAATTTTATTGATTTAACAGAAGCATTAGAATTAGAAAAGGAAAAACAAAACCAAATTATCGCAAGTATATCTCATGATATTAAAACACCTTTAACAAGCATTATGGGATATAGTAAACGTTTAGAAACAGCAGCTTTATCTGATGAAAAGAAAATAGAATATATTAAAAAAATTAATTCTCAGACTATTGTAATGAGAGATATAATTAATGAATTTGATGATTTTTTAGGATGTAATTTAAATCAAAATCTTAATTTTGAAAAAATTTATATTAAAGAATTATTGAGTTCAATTAAAAATGATTTTGAAGAAGATTTAAAAGAAAAAGGTATAAAATTAAAAATTAAAAATAGAACAAATAAAGAAGATTTTGTTGTAATTGATTTAACAAAAATTAAAAGAATATTTAATAATACTATTTCTAATAGTATAAGATATTTATATGAACAACCAAAAAAAGAAATTAATATTATTGTTGAAAAAAAAGAAGGATATATACAATTTGAGGTTGCTGATAATGGGACAGGTGTAGATAAAAATTTAATTGATAAAATATTTGATCCATTATTTACAACAGATGCAAGTAGAAAAATATCGGGACTAGGTCTATCAATTTGTAAAGAAATTGCTTTATTACATAAAGGTAACATACGTGCTAAAAATAATTCTATAGGTGGCCTATCAATAATTTTTACTATTAAAATTGACTACTAATATGATATAATTTTAATAGGAGGCTAAGATATAATGATTTTTGTGATTTTAATATTAATTGCTATATATATGTCTGTTTATTTTTCATATTATTTTTTATTTCCAAAAGCAGGCAGAGATTCTATAGACGGATTAATTCCTATTTATAACGATGTTGTTAAAATTTCTATTGTAGGTCTATCTAATTATTTAATATTTTTATATTTTGTTCCATTTTTAGGATTATTTGTATCAATGTATGTTAATTTTGAACTTGCAAAAGCTTTTGGAAAAGATACAGTATTTGCTATATTTACGGCAATACTACCAATCATTTTTATTCCAATTATAGCTTTTGATAATAATAGTACATATATTAAAGGAGAAGTATAATGAAAAAGAAAATATTATTTACACTATTAGTATTATTTACTTTGATAAATGTTAATGCTAAAGAAGAATATACAAGAAAAACAACTATGAATATTAATAATTCAGGATCTGTAAATTTTGAGATAAAATATTTAGCAAATAATGATTTTTTTCAAAAATATGATGTTAATAAAGAAGAATTATTTGACTATAATACATATGATATTTCTTTAACTAATAAAGGGTATCTTGTAGATCATCTATATGAAAATGATGGCTCTGGAATTGTAATATCAAAAACTTTTGTTAATGTATCTTCAATTTCTAAGTACAAAAAAATAGAAATTGATTTAACTGATATTGCAAATGATAACTATAATGATGGAGTTTTGTTTCAAAAGAAATTAGGTTTATTTTTTAATAGATATGTTGGACATTTCGTAATTGATTATACTAAAATTAAAGGCGATGAAGATAATGATTTGAATGAAATCAAAAAAGTAGTCAACTCTAAATATGTAGTTATTTTACCTAATGCAGCAGAAAAACATAATGCTAATCAAGTTAATAATAATAAAAAAGAATTAACTTGGGATCTAGTTGTTGGAAGAAAAAATGATATTCAATTTGAATTTAAAATTATTAACATGACAGCAGTAATTATAGCTTTATTTATTGCTACAATTATTACAATATTTATAGTTGTAAAACTAGTAAAATATGGAAGTAGAAAAGTAGATGAAATTCAAGAAACTTATCCAAAAAAAGAGAAAAAACCTAAAAAGAAAAAAGAAAAGAAAAATAAAAAAATAAATAATAATGGATTTGATGATGAATTTAAAGCTGTAGAACCTGAATTAACTAAAGATGATGTTAAACCAAATCCTATAAATAATACTAATGAAAATATGCAACAACAAGTGAATCAACCAGTACAACAACCAATACAACAACAAATGAGTCGACCAATACAACAACAAGTAAATAATCCCAAGCCAGATTTAATGGCTCCACAACAACCACGTCCAGATTTAATGGCTAATCAAAATAATTTATTTAACAAGCAACCAGTTAATTCACCAAATACACAACAACAAAGTCAAACTCCTGATTATACGAATGTATTTAATCCTACATTTGATAATTTTAATAATGATAAAAAAGAATAATTTACTATTAAAATACGTTTGTTATTATTTAATAAACGTATTTTTATTTTGTAATAAAACTTTAAATTAAACAATAATTTTTTTGTTAGAAATATTATAATCTTTTAGTCTTTTTTTGATTCTTTATTTATGATATAATTTTATATAGATAGTATAGAAGGGTGTTAAAAAATATGAATAAAATTAAAGTATTGTTAATCATGATTATGATGCTTTTTATAACAGGCTGTTATAATTATGATATGGAAATGAAAATTAATGATGATAAATCAATGGATTTTACATTGATTAATACTATTGATACTTCAAAATTTGATAATAACGATAGTGGTGAAGTAACTACAGGTTCGGCTGCTTTATCAACAGCAAATGCTGAATTTGAAAAATATAATAAGAATTTAAAGTCAAAAGGGTATAATGTAGAAAAATATAGTGATCCTAATAACTCTAGTATAACAGGAATGAAAATTACAAAAAGATTTAATAATATTGATTATATTTCTAAAGAAGGAGAACCAACTAGAGTAAATCTTTCAAAAATAGGTGAAGAAGATTATGATGATTCTTTTTTATTTACTGTTAAAAAAGGTTTAGTTTACAATACATATACTGCTACATTTGTATTTGGAAATGAAGATGCTAATAGTTCTGAAAATGCACAAATTCAAAATTATGAATCACAAATGAATGTAACATATAGAGTTTCATTACCAGTCCCTGCATTTAGTTCTAACTCAAATGTTATAAATGACGATGGCAAAACTTTATCTTGGACATTAAAACCAAGTGAAGTTAATATAGTAGAATATTCATTTAAAATAGCTGATCAAATGAATTTATATTTAGCATATGGATCTGCTGGATTAATAATTCTTTTAATAATAATTGCTATAGGTGTAAATATTGGAAACTATAGAAGAAAAAAACAAAGTATTCCAAAACAACCTAAAGAACCTAAAAAATCAAAAGAACCTAAACAAAAAAAAGAAAAAGAGAAAAAAGATAAAGATGGTAACGTAGTAAATTTAATGGCGCCACAAGAAGCACTAACAAATGAAAATCAAAATATTAATTTAATGGCACCACAAGGGGCACTAACAAACAATAATCAAATGCCTACACCAACAGTAATTGAAAGTCCAAAACCATTACATAGTGAAGACGGTCCAGCTGTAATAATAAATGCTCCAGCTGTAACAATTGAAGCAAATGGTTCAAATAATAGTAATCCAGTTCTAGAACAATCTCAACCAGTAATGGAAGATAATCAATCTAATGAAACAACAATTGATAATAATCAATTACAAATGTCTGATGTAAAAAATCCATCTATAATGGAAAATACAAATATTGTTGATAAAAATATTACATTACAAGGGGTAAATAATGAAATTGTTAATGTACCACAAGAAAATGTATTAGATAGTATTCCAAAAATTGAAGAAGAAGTGAAAGCTGTGGTTGAAAAACCAACAGATGTATTTAATGTAGAACCGGAAAATACTGTGCCTACAATTATTGCTCCAAAAGATACAACTGTTATTGAAGAATCAACAATTGGTGAAGTTTCATATGAAGAAGTAAAGGCAACCATAGAACAACCTAATATAGAAATAAAAGAAGAACCAAAAGTTGAAGTTCAACCAATAGAAGATAACAATAATAAAATTGTAGATATAGAAGAAGTAAAATTGGTTATACCAGAAGCAAATGGATCAGAAACAAATAATTTAACTATTCCTGAAAATAATGAAGAAAAAAGTGTTTCTGATGTTGTAGAAAGTCCAGTAGAAGAAAATGTACAATCTCAAGAACAATTATTTCATGATGATGAAGATGATGAAGTAGTACAAATTATAGAAGACGAAGATGATATTATTGAAAATAATTCAACAAATTATACAGATACAAATATTATAGATAAACAAGATGTAATCGAACCAAAACCTTCTATTCAACCTGTTTTAGAAAATAATCCGGTTAATACACAAAATTCTAATATGGACCAATTCGGACAACAACAAGTTCAAACTACTACAGTAGACGAGTTTGCTAACCAACAAATAGTTATACCAAATAATAATGTAGAAAATAACTTTAATGTAACAGAAGATGTTCAAAGTACTGTTTCAGAAAATATTCAATTAGAAGTTCCTGCTATGGAAGTTCCAAATGAACAATCACAAGAACAAATAGTTGATGCTTTAAATAACAATAATCAAGTTGAGATTCCTGTTATGCAAAATGTAGAACCTAATATGGAAATGGGAGCTCATGAATCAATTGAAAATAATGTTTTAGAACAATCTCAACCAGTAATGGAAGATAATCAATCTAATGAAACAACAATTGATAATAGTCAATTACAAATGCCTAATATGGAAAATCAAATTCAAGAAACTGTAGTAAATAATTTAGATGAGGTGACAGTTATGCAAAATGCTAATATGGGAATACAAGAACCAATTGAAAATACTGTTTTAGAGCAACCTCAATCAGTAATAGAACCTGAACTAGAAAATGTTCAACCTGAAACATCTAATCAATCACAAGTTATTGTTCCATCAGTAGATGAAATGTTTGAAAATGCAAATAAAACTATAGATGTTCCACAACAACAAATTGAAAATAATAAAGAAGTTGGAACAATGGAATATAATTTTGATTTTAATAATCAAACAATAAATTCACAATTACAAAATAATGAAAATAACTTTGTTTCTACAACAAATGTTACTCCTGCACAAGATTTTACAAATGTATTCGATTCAAATCCTGTTATGGAAGCACCTAATATTGCTGCTTTTGAAAATACACAACCTCAAGAACAAGTAATAAATACTTTAAATGATAATACTCAAATTGAGGTTCCTGTTCAAAATGTAGAACCTAATATGGGAATACAAGAACCAATTGAAAACATTGTTTTAGAGCAACCTCAATCAGTAATTGAACCAATTTCACAAGACATTCAAATAGGTGTAACAGAAGCTAATAATAATCAATTACAAATGTCTAATATGGAAAATCAAATTCAAGAACCTGTAGTAAATAACTTAAATGGTGAGGTTCCAGTGATGCAAAATCTACAACCTAATATGGAAATAGAAATAGAAAAAATTCAAGAACCACTTGAAAATCCTATTTTAGACCAAACACAAATAGAAATACCAAATGTTGAACCTGTAGATTTAAAAAATGATCAACAAATTTCAAATGTTGTAATTCCAAATGTAGATATTTCATTACCAGAGGTTCAAATTAATGATCAAGCTGTGATTCCTGAATTTAAACCTGTTAACCAAATTATAGAACCTATGTCTATGCCTGAAACAATTCAAATTGAAGTACCTTCAAATAATAATGAAAATAAAATTGAAATGCCAATATTACCAGATATTCCTGATACAGATCCTGGTATGGAAGAAAGTAAACATAGATATATTACAAATGTACAAATACCAACACCTGATGAAGATACAATAATAAGTGATATTGTATCGGAACCAACTGAATAATATATTAATGAAAAATAAATATATTAAATTATTAATTTGCTTTGTAATAATTACTTTAATGTTTACTGGCTGTAATTCAAAAAAAGAAAATAATGAAGTTACGAAAAATGAAAGTATAAAAATAGACAAAGAAGAAGTTATTGAAGAAGAAACAGATGATAAACCATCATCTGGTTCTTCTAATAATAACCAAAAACCATCAAATAGTGGTTCTTCTAATAATAACCAAAAACCATCAAATAGTGGTTCTTCAAATAATGATGATAAGCAATCAAATAATAGCACATCAGAAAACAATAAAAAACCTTCAAACGGGAGTACAACAGAAAATAATCAAAAACCATCAAATAGTGGTTCTTCAAATAATAATGAGAAGCCATCAAATGGTGGAACTACAAATACTACTACAAAATATGGTACAGTAGTTATTAAATATGTTGATGAGGATAATGAAAGTATTGCCACACCAAAAACAGATAATACAGCAAAGGTAGGTTCAACATACAATTATAAAGCACCAAGTATTATAGGTTATACAAATATTAATACTACTGAAAGTGTTTCAATAACTAAAGAAAATGAGAAAAAAGAAATAACATTTAAATATGCTAATCAAGACTTTGTTCCTTATATTTCTCTTTACTTTGTTACTCCAACAGTTAAAACAGGAGAAGAAACAAAACTTAAATTTTATGTAACAGATTATTATCAAAGAGAATATCGAGATGATGATAATTCTAAAACATTTACTATTAGAATATCAGTTGATGGAAAACAAGATATAGTTAAAACATTAAGTGCTGGTGTACATGAAATTAGTCTAGGGTCATTTGCAAATGAAGGAAATGTAGATTTTACAATTATGGCTACTGATCAATATGGTAGAAATTCTCATAAAATATATCATTATTTTAGAGTTAAAAATGCAACACCTAGAAAAGAATATTCTATGACAACATCTGATTTAACAAAATATAATATTAAAAACGATGATTCATATGCAATTAGAAAATATGTAGATGTAAATGAAATATCTGATAATATTATTAATACGATGTCAGAAGCATATGATAATGAATCCGTACCTGACGGAAAATACGTAGTTTTAATACCAAGAAACATAAATGATAATAATAAATTTGGTTATAAATTGTATAAATATGTAAGAGTAAAATATTCAAGTACATACAACAAAGATAATGTATTACAAGAATCTGTTAATACAAGAACAGGATTACAAAATTTCTTAGATGATAAAGTAAAAGAAGGATATAATTATGTAAAATTACTTCCTGGAATATATAGAATAGACCATCAAAAATCAATATATATGCCATCTAATTTGACTCTTGATATGAATCAAGCAACTATTAAGTTAAATCAATTTACTGGTGATAGTGCATATATGTTATCCTTAGATAATACTTATGATTCACATTTAATTAATGGTAACTTTGAAGGAGATTATTATGAACATGATTATATTAATTCTCCTAATAATTCTGAATGGCCATTAGGAATAGGTTTATCAGGAAATGCTGAATATTCATCAATTGAGAATGTTAATGTTAGAGATATAACAGGATATGGTGTTGTAACATCTATGAGCAAAAAAGAAGGTTATACTTATTTTCAACCTACAGGTTTAAGTAATTTTAAAAATGTAGATATTAATAGACAAACCGGTGAGGAAATAAATAATCCTAATAGATTAACGTCAGACTATAAAGATTTATCAAAAGTAATTGGAACGTCTAAATATATACAAATATCTAAATATTTGGGATATCAAGGAAGAATAGGTAATTCATGGAATTTAATAGTACATTTCTATGATGAAAATAAAAAATTAATTGAATCTGTTGATGGTTATCAATATAGAAGAATTAAATTACCAGTGAATGCTAAATTTTTAAGAGTAACATTATTAAATGCTAAAGGTATTACTAATGAAGATGCTAGTAACTTAACAGTAGTATATTTTAAAGTTCCTACTAATTCTATAGTAAAAAATGTCTTAATTGATAATGCTAGATGTGTTGGAATGGCACCATCACAAATGAATAATTTACTATTTACTGACATGGAGTTTACAAGAAATGGTCAAACTGGAGCATTTAGTGCTATGGATGCTGAAGATGGTTGGGATCAAATGCAAGATATAACTTTCAGAAATCTAGATTTCCATGATAATCATAGAAATGATTTCCTAACATGTGCAGGTCATAATTTTATAGTTGAAAATATGATACGTGGTAATTTACATATATATGGTAGAACAAATTCATTTGTATATGAAAACAATAAAAACTCTACAACATCTAATTTAAAAGTGTTTGCAAATTATAAAGCACGTGGAGGATATTATCGTATTCAAAATAATAATTTAAAAAGTGCTTCTATTGGTTCAGATAATAACAATTTTTCATGGCCAATACATATTAAAAATACAACATTTACAGAAAGAGCTACTTCAGTGATTGAACTTGATGAAACAACTAAAAAGTTTAAAAATACCTCAGGATATTATAGAAACTGTACATTAAAATATAATGGTCCTGATAAAATGGGAACAGGGGAAGGAGTTTTCAAAAACTGTATAGTAAGTGGATACAATGCTGAAAATTTTGGTGGATATTATATAGACTCTACATTCGAAAATATTACAGGTAATATGCATAAAACATTCCAATTTGAAAATTGTAAGATATCTAACATAAATGTAAATGGTGGAGCATATGAACCACATTTATATATAGACAATAGTACAATTACAAATTATAGTCATAATAATATATACTGGAATCCAGGATATTATATGGATATAAGAAATAGCACCATTAATAACGAACAACATTTCTTAAGGACACCTACATATTCAGTAAAATATCCAGTAATATTTACAAATAATAAAATTACGTTAAATGGAGATAAAGGATTAATTACATTCTATGATAATAGACAACATGGAGATTATGAAAGGACATATTTTATGTTGGATAATAATACAATTAATGCCCCAAACTCAAAATATGTATTTACTGGTTTAACTGATACAAAAGATAATAAATTTGGAATTATCCTTAAAGGAAATACTTTAAATTCTGGTTTAACATATTTAGAACCAAATGTGGAATCTTATCCAAATATAACAGTAACAAGAAAATAGGTGAAATATGAAAAAAATATTAATATTGTTATGTACTATTACATTTATTTTATGTGGTTGTCAAAAAAAAGAAAATTCTATTATGCCACTTGCAATAATAATGGAAAAAATTTGTGATGGGGTTACATTAGATAATACAAGATCATTAGCACTTAATGATTATAGAAAAGAAATATATAATTTAGGTGGTATTGACTATGATGATGCACAATTATCCGTATCTTATAATGAAGAAGCAAAATATATTCTATTATTAAGAACAAGTGATACTAAAAAATTATTAAAACAATTGTCTAATCGTTTTAGTGAAAGAGCAACAATTCTTGAAAAAAATGATGTAATAATTGTTATTACATACGATAATAGTGAAGAAAAGAGAACAATTTTAAGAAATTTTAGAAAATTAGATTTTTAAAAAGGACTATTTTGTCTCTTTTTTTGTTGTCAAAATTTTGATATAATATATATAGAAAAAGGTGCATAAAATGAATGAAAATTTTTTATTATTATTTAAAAATAAATTAGATGTAGAAAAATTAAAGTGGGAAGTTAATAATTGTTTAAATGATAGTATTATATATAAAAATTCACTAATAGAATCTGTTATTAAATATCCATTAAGCGATCATAAAACATGGAAAAAAATATTAAAAATAAGTAATTTAAGTATAGATAATATAAATGAAGTTTTACAAAGATATGACGATTTAACGAGAAATATTTTAAAAGATGATAAAAAATTAGGTTATGTTATTAAAGAGCGAAATGTTATGATTGCATATAATAGTGATGATATAATTGTTCAGTTAAATAATAATTATATAAATTCATGTTATGTAAGAACAGGACAAGTAGATATGTTTCCATTATTATATACATTAAAATATAATTCATATAATATGTTTTTTTTAGATAGAACAGGACCTATAGAATATTATGATAGTGAATTAAAAAATAAAATAGAAACAATAATAAATAAAAATCAAAATATTAGACAAAGCATCTTAGAATATGCTAATGAAGATAAAAAGTACATTTCATACCATTTGATTAGAGATTATGAAAAAGGAAAAACAAATTATACAATACTTGAACTTGAAAACTATATAAAGCACCTAGAAAATGATATAACAAAAATATTAAGATCAAGAAGAAAAATTTTTAATCAAATAGATTCTATCGATTTAAAATTAAAAGAAATTGATGAACACAATAAAAACATTATAAAAGAAATAAGAAAATATAATATCTTTTTAGAAGAACAACAAAAACTTAAATTAATTGAAGATGAAAAAATAAAAACAAATAAAACAGATAAATTTATTAAAACATATGCAGATATCTTTTTAGAATTTTCTAAAAAAGATAATGAAGAATTAATAGAAGAATACTTACATAATAAAATAAGTGACATGTATAAGCAAATAAATAACTATCCTAAAGAATTATTAGAACAAAAAGAAAGTTTATTAAATAAAATTGAAAAAGATATTATAAATAGTTATTTGATAGCTATAAATTATTATTTAATAATGATTTCAATATCATTAAGTGATAACAAATTAGAATCTATTTATGAAGGTAATTTAATTAATAAAGCTATTTTTAATGTAAAAGAAATACAAGAATTAATAGAATTAATCAATAAAAATTTACTTGATTAATTCTTTTTTTATATGTTATTATATATAATTAAGAGGTGGTTATATGCTTAATAAATAAAGTATGATTTACAATATAAATAGGAAAACAATAAAAGCATATAAAGAACTAGTATTAAAAAGGAGTAAATAAAATGACCATAGAAGAATTATTATATTATAAAGATTATGAAAATTATTGTTATAAGAATGAAACAAGAAATATAAAAAAAATATGAATGAAAAAGAAGTAAAAGAATTATTAAAAGAAGGTAAATATTATTCTAAATTTGCACCCAAAAAATTAAAAATGCAATATATATTATCATATGTTGTATTAGTAAATATGTTTAAAGATAAAGAAAAAATATTAAATACTTTATATGATACACCAGTTATGTATAAAAAAAGAACGACAGCAGGAGAGTTGACTGGAGATGATAATGTTAGTTTTCAAAAGGGTTTTACAAGAATATTTGAAGATGGTTCAAAAATAATATATTTAGGTGATATATATAATGGTAAAAAAATAAGTGAAGTAGAACTATTAAACAATTTTTTACACGAATTTAGACATGTATTAACATCAAACATGTTCGATATAGGTTTACGAAAAGATAATAATTATATAAGTATAGAAGAAGTTTATAATACTTATTTTACTGAAATACTTATAAACAATTTAATATCATTAAATTATTATGATATTAATGACTATAAAATAAAATATTATTTAAAAAAAATAAAACAGGAATACTATTATCATTCACCTGCATATAGAGAAGAAATGATACTTACTAACCCGGTAATTTTAAATAAAGAATTATCAGAAGAAATAAATAGATTATCATTTAAATGTGAAAATGAGAAAGCAAGAAATATTTTTCCTGAATTTATACAATATGCAACTTCATTAGATGAAATAAGTAATATCCTAAATACAAGAATAGGAGTTAATGAAATAGAAAAAATACTTGCATTTAAACAAAAAACATTACAACTAGAAAAAATGATAAAATGATTACACGTGAAAAATATCACCATTATGATAAATCAGCCCTTGATTATAATATACCTGATATGAAAGAAAAATTATGTTATGCAATAGAATTATTAAAAGATAAAGATTATTCAAGTGCTCAAAAAGATTACTAGCATATTCGAGTATTATATTAGATAATGAATATCATGATAAAAGAATATATGATATCATCAGTAAAATATTTTTTGATTTCAACCTACCTTTTAATGATGATTCATTGGGCCAAACAATATATAATTATAATTTATTATCTGATAATCCAAAATTAACAATTAAAAAAATAAATATATGTACACAATATAGAAACTTAATAAGAATACAATCAACATTATTACATGAATTAAGACATGTAGTCACAAGTTTAAATTGATCTAGGAAATGACGAAATATATTCTAGAATGGGGCTAAGACAAGAAATATATAATAAAAATAAAAAAACATATATTAAAATTGGTAATAATATTGATGAAGTTTATAATACATATATAACAGATATGAATATGACAAAATTATTAGCATTAAAAAAACATAATCAATCTCATTTTTTAAAATTGCTTAAAAATCCTCAACCATCCGGTTATTACCAAAGTGGTGCATATCAAGAATTAATATCTTTTATATATCCATTATTATTATGTAAAGAATTAACAAAATTTGCTGATGAAGCAGCTTATGTAGGTGAAGTCAATAATTATACAGATATGTTTGATAATTTATTTTCTAATATTATTAGTGCTTATGATTTTATGCTTATTTTAGATCATAATGAAATAAATGAAGATAATAAAAAGTTAGTTTTAGAAATGTATAATCAATATAATAAATTTGTAAAATAAATTATTAATGATATAATAATATTAATTTTTCTAAGTTGGTGATTTTATGGAAAGAGAAAAATTATACAGTTGTGGATTAACAGACTATCTTTTAGATAAAGAAAGTTCTATTAAAAATTCTCTTGAAAAAATTGAAGATATAAAAAAATGGTTAGATAAAAAAAACTATACAGAAGAACAAATTAATATGATTGTTTTTTCGCTATTAGTATTAAGTGAAGAATTTAAAGATAATAAGATTATAAAAATTGTTAATAAAATACAACTTGATTTCAATAATGTTAAAAGTAAAAATACAACAGGTGAAATAGAATTCTATTATAAATTTTCAAAAAATAATTTAACTGTTTTACCTAAAAAGATTTATATTGACTCTAAATATAGAGAATTAATTAGAATTCAAGCAACATTATTACACGAGTTAAGACATGCTGTAATAAGTACTAAAAATAATGTTAAAAAAACAAATAATAATTTATATTCTTTTAGAAGAGGACTATGTAAAATTTCATTATATAATAAAAGAATAATAAATATATATGGTAATTATTTAGATGAAATATATAATACTCACTTAACAAATATGAATATGACAGAATTATTATTACTTAAAAAAAATATTCAATCAGACTATTTAAATTCTTTGATAAATCATCAACCATCAGGAATATATAGAGGAAGTGCATATCAAGAAATAATGTATAATACATATCCATTACTTATGTGTGATGAATTAACTAAAATAGCAAGTTATGAAGCATATAATGGCGATATCACTAATTATATGAATGCATTTAATAATTTGTTTTCTAATATTATTAGTGCACATGAATTTATTATGTTATTAGAAGAAAAAAAAGTAACTAAGAATATGACTGATGAAATGTATTACCAATATAAAAGAATAACAAAATAAAAATTATTGAATAAATAATTTTTTTTTGACCATTATTTATATGGAGGGATATATGAAAAATGTATTAGATGAACTAAATAAAGGTACTACAATGGGAATTGATGCTATTAATTTTACTTTAGAAAAAGTGAAAGATGAAAATCTAAAGAATGTATTAACAAGACTTAAAAAAATGTATCAGGATGTATCTAACAAAATAAATAGAATGTATGATGGAAAACCACATGAAACAAATATTTTAAATAAGGCAATGACATGGTATGGCATTGAAATGAAAACTATGATGGATGATAGTAGTTCTAAAATATCAGAATTAATTATACAAGGTGTTAATATGGGCATTATTGAAGGAAGAAAATTACTTAATAATAAAGACATAAATGAAGAAATAAAAAATCTTATTGATGAATATATTAATGTACAAGAAAAAGAATTAGAAAATTTAAAAAAATTTCTCTAATTTTTTTTAAATATGATATAATACCAAAAAGAGGTAAGGTGCAACATGTTAGAAACATATAATAAAATTTTAAAATTTGAAAAAATAAATGAAAATAAACTAAATGATGCAATAAATCAAATGTATAATACAATAAAAGGGGATTATTTAAAAGAAAAATTAACTCTAATAGGAGCATATTATAAATTAAATGGTTTAGAAGAAACTTTTTATAAAATGTTAGATAAAACAAATTATATAATAGGTGAGGAAGAAACATATATTATTGCTAGAAATCAAATTGGGGTATATGTAAATCCAAACTCCAATGGAGACTTTCTATGGGGGTTTACAAATGTTGATTATGATAATAAGCGTTATGATGAAATAATAAGATATATAGTATGTGGAAGTATTCATAAAGGTAAAAAAATACCTGAAATAAAATTTTTTAGTAATTTAATTCATGAAACAAATCATAGTATGAGTAGTTTTAAAAATAATACATTTTTTATAAACAATAAAATGTTTTCAAAATTAGGATATATGATATCTGAATATCCTGAAGGTAAATATATAAATATGATTTTTAATGAATTTTATAATGAATATTTTACTGATTTAATAACTAATCAAATTATAAAATTTAAAGATTATAATATTAAAAATAATGTAATACATAGTTATTTAAAACAATTTCCAAATGAATTATATATATCAAATGGTTATTTACAAACAAAGAAGATTTGTCATATGATTTTTAGAAATGAAGAATTGAATGAAATTGTGAAAAAAACATATTATAATGCTAATTTATTACCAATAATTGATTATTTTAAAAGCAAGAATGTTGACTTTATAGAATATTCTAAAAAGATGGATAATTTATATAAACTACCATTTATAATAAAGTCGGATGAAGAATATTTAAAAGAAAAATCATTAATACTTACTAAATAGGTGAATTTTATGACAGTAGAAGAAATAATGACTTTTAAAAATGATAGTTTTAATAAACCACGCTATATTAAACCAAATAATATAACTGATTATAAATCAGATGAAGAATGTCCTAAAGACGTATTTAAAAGATTGAAACAAATATTATTAGATTTAAAAAAAAATGAACATAAAATGGATTTAGCTTTAGCTTGTTATGCTCTTATTAATTTCTGTGGAGATTATGATGCTGTTATAAACGTAATTAATATGGTTCCTATCGAATTTTCTGATAATAATAATAAAATGGATGGATACTTCGAGTATATTTTCAAAATTAAAAATAAAATTCCATATTGTTTTGCTGATAAAATATTTGTAAAAACAAACCAAAATCCAATTGATACACAAGAAACATTAATCCATGAACTAAGACATGCACTTAATGCATATTATTATTATCAAAATAAAATTGATGATAATAAATATATGATAAGAACAGGATTAGTAGAAAATTATTTAGAATTAAAAAACAAAGAATTAATACTTACAAAAAAAGGAAAGGGAATTGAAGAATTATTTAATTCATATATATCTAATTTACAATTAAATGATATGTTGTCAATTAAAAATACAAATAACTTTATTTTAGGAAATTATATGAAAAAATTCAAAAATCCACAACCATCAGGTTTTTATGAAAATTGTTCATATGATTTTATAACAAGATTAAGTTATCCAATGCTTTTATGTTCAGATATTGTAACATATGCTAATATAGACGCATTCAAAAAAGATAATTCATTAAAAAATTATTTTAATACAATGTTTAAAAACGTTATTACATATGAACAATTGGTAAACGAATTAGATTATTTAATTAGTATTAATAACCTAGACAATCTAAAAAGAATTTTAGAATATAAGAAAAATATGGAGGAAATACATTATACTTATCAAAAGCATAAATAATTATGCTTTTTAAATTTGCTAAAAAATTATATAGTGATATAATATGTAATTGTGGATTTTAGGAGGTTTTAATTTGAAAAATTTACGAATAAATAAAAGTTTATGTAAAAAATTAACAGCAATTACATTAGCAACTACAATTGGATATACACAAATGACACAAGCATATACAGTATATTCATTCTCAGTACCACAACAAATAACAAGTAGTATTAGTACTAATATGTCATATAAATATAGTATTAATGGAAAAAATTATACTATTACTAGAAAAATGGATAATTCGATCACTGTACTTGAAGAATCAAGTGAAGGAACAAATACTCTTACAATGGACAGCAAAGGAAATGTTGTTATTAAAATAAAAGATAATTTCTTACCAAAAACAGAAAAATTTGTAATTAATAATTTTGATGGAGAAACATTACAAATAAACAAGCAAGAAGTTCATGATTTAGATTTGAAAAAATCTGTAAATGCATTAGAAGAATATTTTAATAATGTAACGTTTAATGATTCTATAAGAGGATTTGGAAACCCTCTTACAACAAGAGAACAATATAATCAATTAAGTAAAAACTTTTTTAATGATTTAGATTCAAATGGAATCAAAATTCAAGAACCACAAAAAATAAAAACTAAAAGAATACTACCAGAATTTACTAAAACAGTATATGCTAGTACTCCAACTACGGTATTAACTCCAAATGATATAGAACAAATAGGAATAGCAACAAGTACAGTTCCAGCAGCTTTACAAGGCTTATTAGTAGCAGGTGGAAGCGTAGCTTCAACAGGAATACTACTTACTACAGGACTTTTTATTGGAGCAGTAGTTTTAGGAGTAGTTATTTATAATAATCAAGTATTATTTGTTGAAACTCCAAGTACAACAATAAATGATTATTCGGATGCCCAATTCGTATCATTAACTCTTGAAGAAGCAAAAGAATTGGGATATGTAGATGTAAGAACAGTAGCACAAGAACTTGCTACTAACCTAAATGATAATAATCCTGATAACGACTATTTTAAAGCTTTTATGGCAACAGATGGAATAATAGTTATAGATTTTAATAAACCTTTATCAAAATCTGAAGCAGTATCAGTAATAAGTAATATGTTAAATACTAAAGAACATATTTACACATTATCACCAGTTTTAGCAGAAGATGTAATAAGAGCAGCCGGAGGAATACCTGGAACAAGTAATGGGAAAACAGAATATATTGGAAGAGCTGAAAATCATGCTTATCATCAATCATATAAAGCATACGATCCTGTTACAAAAACAATAAATAAAGAATTATTAATACCTAACGATAGAAAAGGAGTTTATTTTTGGCACTACCATTTTAACGGTAAAAAAATGTTAAATGGACAAATGAATAATAAACATGCATGGTTTGGAGAACCAACAGTAAAATCATTAATATAAAGGAGTAAAAAAATGAAAACATTAAACTTAAAAAGTTACTATGATAATGAAGATAATGTATATAGTTACTATGAATATAATAATGAGGATATATTATCATTTATTAAATTTATAAACGCTATAATTGATTATTGTGATTCATTTTATTATATAGGAGATAAATTACCTAATAATTTGGATAATAAAGTAGACTATGAAAATGTAGATATTAATGTAACTCATTATTATAATAATACAAAAGAATATTATGATATTAAAGGTGCAAAATTATTTAATATCAGTAACATTAAAAATAAAAATATTTTAAAACAAAATTTACGATTTAATTTAAGTGATCCTGATGATAGAGAACCAATCAAAGTTGAAACTGATATTGAAAATATTACAATGTCATATAATTTAAATACAAATATTATATTTATTCATGATAATAAAATTTTATTTAATTTTTATTTATATGATGGTTATATCTATGATTATTGTACAAAATTAGATAAAGATAAGATTGAAAAAAATTTGACAATTAGTTAACAATATGTTAGAATTTTCATATGTGATGAACTGGAAAAGTAGTATTTACAATATATAAAAGTGAGTCAGGTATAGTGTGAACTGATTATTGAGTGATATGAAAGAACACCAGGGAGCAGGTTACCGAAAAGTAAAAACTTAGTAGACTAACCCGGATACAAACCGTTATCAAATTGTATATGTTTGTTTGAACATAAAAAGTGATTATAGAAATATAATAATTAAGGTGGCACCGCGGATACCCGTATTCGTCCTTTTATAGGATTAGAATACGGGTTTTTTATATACAATAACAGAAAGAGGGATATTATGACATATTATGAAACAATCATGGCAATAGGTGCCATAAAAAAGGATTTTGAAAAAGAAATTGAAAAAAAATTAAAATTAACAAAAGTACAAAGTCCATTGTTTGTTAAAAGAGAAAGTGGATTACAAGATGATTTATCTGGTGTAGAAAAAGCAGTTACATTTGATAAAGATGGTGAACAATTTGAAATAGTACACTCACTTGCTAAATGGAAAAGAAGCGCACTAGGAAAATACGGATTTCCCGTATATACAGGATTATATACAGATATGAAAGCAATACGAAAAGATGAAATAGTAGACGCTACACACTCATTATATGTTGAACAATGGGATTGGGAACAAGTAATTGAAGAAAAAGATAGAAACATTGCTTATTTAAAGAAAACAGTTAATAAAATTTATTCAGCAATTAGAAATACGAGTTTAAAAGTATCTAAAAAATATCCTGAATTAGATTTAGGTTTACCTGAAAAAATATTTTTTATCACAAGTCAAAAATTAGAAGACTTATACCCATACTACTCACCAGAAGAAAGAGAAGATTTAATAACTAAAGAAAAAAGAGCTGTATTTATGATTGGGATAGGTGATAAATTAAAATCAGGAAAAGTTCATGACTTAAGAAGTCCAGACTATGATGATTGGAATTTAAATGGAGATTTATTTATATATTCAGATATACTTGGAAAAGCTGTTGAAGTATCTTCAATGGGGATAAGAGTAAGCGAAAAATCACTTCTAGAACAACTAGAAAAATCAGGACATGAAGAAAGATTAAATTATACTTTTCATAAAAAAATACTTAAAAAAGAATTACCATATACAATTGGTGGTGGAATAGGACAATCAAGAGTACTTATGTTATTACTAGGTAAAGAACATGTTGCAAGTGTTCAAGCATCAAGTTGGGAACAAAAAACAATAGATGAATTAAAGGATTTAAGTATTTTATAAGACTAGATTTATCTAGTTTTTTTTTGTATACTTATAATGGGTGGATAACCAAAATATACAGATAAGGAAGTACAATTATGAGTAAACAAAAATTTGAATTAAAACTTAAAGAACATAGTGAACAAGGTAATTTATATGAGGTAAATGTAGAATTACCATTATCTACCGGATGGATTGATAATCTACAAATTATATTAGAAACTAAAAATAAAAGAATTGTAAAAGAGATTAAATATGATAAAATTGAAAATGATACAATTTATTTTAAAAATGATTTATATCTTGAAACACAAGCATTATATAAATATTATTTTACATGCTTAGTAGAAGGTAGAAGAGTTAATTTTAAAAATAAACAAATAACTAAAGAATATGAAATAACAAATGAAGAAATGTATAAAATGAGTGTTAATTTTGAAACACCTGAATGGACAAAAGGAAAATTAATGTATCATATATTTGTTGATAGATTTAATAAAGGAAGAAAAGAGAAATTAAAACCCATGCCAAGAAGAACAATTCATAATAAGTGGGACGAAGAACCTATTATAGGACCAGACTCAAATGGAATTTGGAATGCTGATTTTTATGGTGGTGATTTAAAAGGTATAATAGATAAATTAGATTACATATACGAATTAGGAGTTACAATACTATATTTAAGTCCAATTGTAACTAGTCAATCAAATCATAGATATGACACAGCTGATTATGAAAATGTTGATCCTTATGTAGGAGTTAATGAAGATTTAAAAACATTATGCAAAGAAGCACATAAAAGAAATATGAAAGTAGTATTAGATGCGGTATTTAATCATACAGGTAATGATTCTATATATTATAATGAATTTAAAACATATGGAGATTCAGGAGCATATAATGATCCAAATTGTAAATATTCTAAATTCTATAGAAAAAATAATAATCAATTTGACTTTTGGTGGGGTATGCGAAATTTACCAGTATGTAATGGTGATAGTAAAGAATGGTGTGATTATATTTTAGCCGAAGGTGGAATAATTGATAAATGGTTTAACTTAGGAATTGACGGACTAAGATTAGATGTAGCAGATGAATTAACAGATAAATTTATTGAGGGAATAAGAATTGCTGTTAAAAGAAATAAAAAAGATGGTTTTATACTAGGTGAAGTATGGAAAGATGTTATGGGTATGGATAGAGAATATATACGTTCAGGAAAAGGTATGGACTCTATTATGAATTATTTTTTTATGGATGCTTTAATAAGATATTATAAAGATGGGGATGTTCATAAACTTAAAGATACAATTAAAAATTTTGAAGTTAATTATCCTAATGATATATTAAATTCATCAATGCTTTTTACTTCTACACATGATATATCAAGAGCTATAAATATTATAAAATGTGATGATTTTAACAAGAATGGGGAATGGCGTTGGAATCTTTATAATGAGTCATTAGATTATTGTAAAAATTATAAATTAGAAGATCGAAAAAAAGCTAAAGATCTATATAAAGCATATATTTCCATGATAATGTTTATGCCCGGAATATTATCTATATTTTATGGTGATGAAATAGGAATGGAAGGAATGGGTAATTTAGCGAACCGTAAACCATATCCATGGGGTAAAGAAGATAAAGAATTATTAGATTTTTTTAAAGTATTAGGTAATATCAAGAAAAACGAAAAAATACTTGCTGATGCAGATTTAAAAATATTAGAAATAAATAATGATTATATTTTGTTTGAAAGAAATAAAAATGATGAAAAAATTGTTGTCGGAGTAAATAGAACAGGGGATGTCAAAATAATAAATAAACAAGAAGAAAATGAATTACAATTATTTTCTTTAAATGAATCAAATTCAAAAAAATTAAATCCGCATGGTGCATTTGTAATTAAGAAAACAAAAAATACTACACACAAGTAGTATTTTTTTAACAACTAAATAACATGTCCCAATATATCATACCATTATGATTATATGATGAAATACTAAAAAATTTATATCTTGGATTTAAAATATTATCTCTATGCCCAGGAGAGTTCATCCAAGCATTTATAACATCATCTACTGAATTATAACCAGCTGCTATATTTTCACCACTACATGAATTATAATAATCAATAACACTATCATAATCCATACCATTAGGTCTAATATGATCAAAAAATGTAGATATTTCTATAGCTCTAATCCTTGTACTATTATCTAGACTAGAATTTAAATTCATATTTGAGAGTCCATATTGACTTCTAATATTATTAATTATATTTAAATATGTATTATCATTTTCAACTTCATCTGTATTATTATTTTTTAAATCATCTTTGTTAAAATACAAATCATTAATCATTTTTTCATAATAATTAACATAAATAACATTATCTTCTTTTTTATTAGATAACTTAAAAAATAATACACCTATAATGATTATTATAATAAAATATTTGTATTTTTTCATATCATTACCACCTTTAATGTTTAATATTTTAACATAAAATTATTATTAAAAAAAGAAATATTATTAATTAAAAAGTCAAGTGCAACAAATGAATAATTAAATAGTATTCACAACTTCTTGTAATTTATAAATTTTATTAATAATGGATTTATCATTAAACTCTTCTAGAACAGCTTCTAGAGGAGTTTTATAATTTAAA
>JALERC010000014.1 GCA_022763805.1 Mycoplasmatota bacterium
TAGAAATATCCTTTTTTTAATGATATACTTATTATGGTGATAATATGAAAACTATTACAATATTATGTCTTCACCTAGGTTACGGAGGAATAGAAAAATATATCTCAAGTTTATGTGAAATGTTAAAAGATGATTTTAAAATTAAAATTATTTCAACATATAAGATATATGATGAGCCTGTATTTTACATCGACAAAAAAATTGATATAGAATACCTTATTGAATGCAAACCTTGTAAAGAAGAAATGTATGAAAGTTTAAAAAATAAACAAATATTTTCTTTTATTAACTATGGAATAAAAAATGCTAAGCTACTATATTTAAAAAATAAATTAAATATTGAAGCAATAAAAAAAATTGACTCAGATTTCATAATTACAACTAGAGATTTTCATAATCATTTAGTAAGTAAATATGCAAATAATAATATTACAAAAATAGCTACTGAACATAATCATCACAATAATAATGAAAAATATATTAATAATTTAATAAAATCAATTAAAGGATTTGATTATTTTGTTTTAGTATCTAAAGAATTACAAAATTTTTACAAAAACAAAGTTGAAAATACAAAATGCTTATATATTCCTAATGTAATAGAAAAAATAAATGATAAACCATTAAATAATTATAACCATAATTTAATATCTATTGGTAGATTATCAAAAGAAAAAGGATTTGATGATTTAATTAATTTAATATATGAAATAAAAAAAGATATTAATGATATTCATCTTGATCTAATAGGTGATGGAGTAGAATATAATAGTTTAAAACAATTAATTAAAGAATTAAAATTAGAAGATAATATTACAATGCATGGATTTAAAAATAAAGAAGAAATTGATAATATTATTAAAAATGATTCATTATATGTGATGACTTCACATACTGAATCATTTGGAATTGTTTTAATAGAAGCAATGAGTTATGGACTACCTTGTATAGCTTTTAATTCAGCACAGGGAGCATGTGAGGTAATTAGTCAAAAAGAACTATTAATTGAAAACAGAAATATTAATAAAATGAAAGATAAAATAATTGCATTATTAAATAATAAAAAAGAATTAAAAAAAATTGGATTAGAAAATTATGAAATAAGTAAAAAATATTTAAGTAGTAATGTCAAAGAAGATTGGAAAAAAATTTTGAAGTAAGGGGAGTATTATGAAAACATTATATATAGTAGTACCATGTTATAATGAAGAAGAAGTACTACACGAAACAACAAAAAGATTAAAAGAGAAACTAGACAAATTAATAAAAAATAAAAAAATTAAAAAAGATAGTAAAGTTTTATATGTTAATGATGGTTCTAAAGATAATACATGGGCTATAATCGAAGAAATCAATAAAAACGATAAAATGTTCACAGGTATATCTTTATCGCGCAATAGGGGCCATCAAAATGCATTAGTTGCAGGATTACTTACTGCTAAAGAACATGCAGACATAATAATTAGTATGGATGCTGATTTACAAGACGATATCAATGCAATTGATGAAATGATTGAAAAAAATAACAATGGTTGTGATATTGTATATGGCGTAAGAAATAAAAGAGAAAAAGATTCATGGTTTAAAAGAACAACAGCTGAAGGCTTTTATAAATTTATGAAAATAATGGGAGTAGATGTAGTATTTAATCACGCTGATTATAGACTTACATCTAAAAGAGTATTAGATAATTTTGCTGATTATCATGAAGTAAATCTTTTTTTAAGAGGAATATTTCCATTAATAGGATTTAAATCAGATATTGTATATTACGAAAGAAACGAAAGATTTGCAGGAGTATCAAAATATCCACTAAAGAAAATGCTTAATTTTGCATGGGATGGAATTACATCATTCTCTGTAAAACCAATAAGAATGGTTTTAAATATCGGAATAATCATGTTTGTAATAAGTATAATTATGCTTATTTATGCATTAACTGTAAAAATACTTGGTAATACTGTAAGTGGTTGGACATTTATCATATGTTCAATATGGATGATTGCAGGGGTACAAATGCTATCACTTGGAATAATTGGAGAATATATAGGTAAAATTTATTCAGAAACAAAAGCTAGACCAAGATTTATTATAGAAAAAGATTTATCAAATGATTAAAAAATTAGTTAATCTTATATACATTTTATTTATAGTATTATTCTTAATATCATCAATAATACAACCACAAGGAATGAATTTAATACCTATAAATATTCTAGCTATAATAGGATTAATACTAATAAAAAAACATAAAATAGAAATTAAAAATTTTAATATTCTTATAATTATTGCTGTAATTATAAGAATATTTCTATTATTTATAGATCCATTATGTATTACAAATGATTATGGTAATTTTTATTATCCTGCTTTAGAACTAGCAGAAAAAGGATATACAAATTCACAATATATGGCAATGTACCCACACTTATTACCTTACATTGCAACATTAGCATTTATATTTAAAATAATAGGATCAACATATAAAAGTGTAATAATATTAAATATTCTTTTTGATATATTTAGTGCATTTATTATATATAAAATAACAAACAATAAAAAAATATGTATATTATGGCTATTAAATCCGTTAAATATTGTATGGTGCTACATGTGTCATCCTGCAATAATAACTAACTCATTATTAATATTATCAATATATATCTTTAAAAAATTATATGAAAATAAAAAAATATTATATTCATTACTGTTAGGTATAATATTAGCATTAGCTAATTTATATAGACCAGTAATGATAATATTTTTAATAGCAATATTTATATACTTAATAATACTTAATTATAAAAAAATACATATAATACTATTTATACTAATTCTACCAACATATTTATTTACAGGTTATGTTATAAAAAATAATATTAAATTTAATAAATGGGAAAAAACGAAATCCACTTTAGGATGGAATTTATATGTAGGTGCTAATTTAGAATCTACCGGCAGATATAGTTTAAAACTTGGAGAAGAATTAAACAAACAATTAAAAAAAGAAAAAGATGTGACAAAAATTCAAGAACACTTTAAAGAAAAAGCTATTATGACATATAAAAAGAATGGAATTAAAAATATTCCATTAATAGTTAAGAAATATATATTAATATCTAATAATATAGATATATATTCAATAAATGAAATGAATTTTATATTAAATTTCAAGATGAATAAAATACTTAAATATTTAATAAGTGTAATTTCAAGAATGTTTTATTATTATATATTAGTAAAAGGTATAACAAATAAAAACAATGACCATTTAAAACTATTTTCAATAGGATTACTATTAGCACATTTTATATTAGAGGTAAGTCCAAGATATTTACTTCCAATATTCCCAGCATTAACAATACTTACAAATAATGATGAAAAAGTTTAAAATTATGATATAATATATAAGTATTAAGAAAAATAGGAGTGAATAATAAAAATGGAAAAAAAACCTAAACAGAAAAAGAAAAACTCAAATAACAAATGGATATTACAAATATTTATAATGTCATTTTTCATATCACTTGGATTCTCTTTTGGATCTGAAATAGTATTAAGTAAAGTTGGCGCAATAGTAGGTAGTATAATACTTATTTCTGTAATTTTATTTGGTGTTTTATTTGATATGATAGGAACTGCTGTTACAAGTGCTGACATAGGACCATTTAACTCAATGAGTGCACGTAAAGTAAGAGGTGCTGATATTGCAGTTATGTTTAAGAAGAATGCTGAAAAAGTATCATCATTTTGTAATGATGTAATAGGTGATATTTGTGGGATTATTTCCGGTTCTGCTGGTGTTACTGTAGCTTTATCATTATCAAAAGCGTTCAATATTGATCTTATGATTGTTACGCTTATAGTAACAGGAATAGTTGCATCATTAACAATAGGTGGTAAGGCAATAGGGAAAGGTATAGCAATTAAAAATAATACTAATATTTTATATGGATTTGCTAAATTTGTATCATTCTTTTATAAAATTAAAAAATAAACCTTTATTAAGGTTTTTTTTGTTAATAATAATATTGGTGATAAATAACCAAAGTTATAAAATCAATAAATTTAAATAATATTAAATTAATTTATAGTGCATCTTTAATACAATTTATACCAATAAAACTATATAATATAATAAAATTTTAATAAAATTGTTGCTAATATTAAAATTATTTGTTATAATTAGTTTGTTGTTTGGCGATGTAGCTCAGTTGGCTAGAGCAACCGGTTCATACCCGGTAGGTCGTGAGTTCGAATCTCTCCGTCGCTACCAATAATTTGGCGATGTAGCTCAGTTGGCTAGAGCAACCGGTTCATACCCGGTAGGTCGTGAGTTCGAATCTCTCCGTCGCTACCAAAAGAAAATATACTCGAACTTTTCGAGCTTTAATAAATAACTAATTCGTGATACGGATTAGTTTTTTTGTGTTTAAGAAACTATCTTAG
This sequence comes from Mycoplasmatota bacterium, assembly GCA_022763805.1. Classification (GTDB taxonomy): domain Bacteria; phylum Bacillota_I; class Bacilli_A; order RF39; family UBA660; genus CAJGDV01. The sequence goes on from JALERC010000014.1 coordinate 4,450, forward strand.
AAAAAAAGGATGGTATTATGGTAAATATTATTAAAGAAGAAACTATTGAAAATTCGGTTAAAACACTACTATCAGATATATTAGAATATGATAATGTTGTTAATAAAATGTATGATGATAATGTTTTAAATGATGATGATATTGAAGAATTAAACTTAAAAAAAGAAAGAGATGATTTTGAAAGATAAAATTTAACTAATTCAGTAAAATGTATTAAAAACACTGTAAAAACATGTTATAATATTTGACAGGTAAATAGATAAAAAGGTGGATATTTATTAGGAGGAGAAAAAATATGATTAGTACAAGCAGTCATAATGATTGGCAGTCAGATAAATATAGAACCTATTCTATATCTGGTAATCGTGGAAAAGATGCTAATTATCAAGGGGAATGTTATCCAGAATTAGCACCGAAATTATCTTTTTGGAAAGTATGGCATAATAATATTGGTAAAATTTCTGAAGAAGAAAATAACAGATATTATGTACAGGAATATTGGAATCAAGTTTTATCAAAACTAGATCCTGAAAAAGTATTTAGAGACCTTGACTATTCTGTTCTACTTTGTTATGAACCTAATACTAAATTTTGTCATAGGCATATTGTTGCAGCATGGTTTGAAATATTATTAGGTGTAAAAGTTCCTGAACTAAAGGCAAAAGATTATCAAATAGAAGAAACTGATAGACCAGAATATATTAAAGAATATTTAGAAGATGCTATGA